>JBPCNB010000531.1:0-2466 GCA_051001675.1 Nitrososphaeraceae archaeon
GAAGAAACCATCGTATCCTATCTTTTCAGCTAATATACAAGTATCTTTAATTTTGTTGTAGTCAGTCCCCCAGACCTCTAGACAAAAATTAAGCCTATTGTTATTTGGTTTCAATATAGTCGACACAACTCATGTAGAAAATAATCAACAAGTGTATATTATTTAATAACTATAATACTAGGCGTTCAGAGCTAAACTTTATGTCATACCGAATTAATGAAAGGGCGTTTTTCTGCCGTCAGTTTATCTATATATTAGCAAAAAAATGACAAAGATACAGTGAACGCGAAGCAATCGTTTTACTTTCCACTACGGTAATATGATAATGTGAATTGTGTCTTCGTAGTACAGGAAGAAGGCTACGGAGGCAGCAACATTTTAGGAGTGTTTTCGACGCTACAAAAAGCAGAATCTTTTAAAAAGAAATTCAAAGAAATATATCCAAATAAGTATTCTTCTTCTTCTTCTTCTGACTTCTGGAATATTAGAAGGGGGGCGAATGTTGTTTTTAATTTTGTTTGCTGATACTCAAAGATAATTCATATTGATTATTTTAACGAAGCCGTCTAGCATCCTCACTTTCCTGAGGCGAACCAGTGTCATACATACTACCATGTGCATTTTCTTGTTGTAGATGCTGTATTCTCCCTTCATTTGTAGGAAATTCTATTCCACATACAAAGCACTCAAAACCTGAAGGCATTTTTGGATATTCTTTCCTTTTATTTCTTTCATTCTCTTCATAATTATCATGTCTTTTCCTTTTTCTTTGCCCTTCCTTCGAAGAACTCATTATTCCTCCTCCTTCCATTATTCGGCTTATCAAATACTGAACGTTCATTACGTGTAACTATAATATGGGCACTCAACTATAAAAAATTATAATTTATGATAAAATTTTAATATAAACTACCGTAATATGACAGAACCAGATTCATTATTGAGATTTATCACATGTTCTGAGCTTGAATTATGAAATTTATTTTTCTAGGATGCGATTACAAATTGACCCGAAAGAGTATCCTTTTTCAAATACTCAAACAAAATCTGCTGTGTTTTCAGGATGTTGCATTAGGTAATTATCTAATAAATTCCACAGAAAATTCAGCAATGCTGCAGAAGTATTGCCAAACAATGTTTTGTACATTTTAAAAATCATCATGATCTCTATTAAAGTCCTTTACTTAGTTTTCATCTCGTTAATCTGGCATAGACTATTACGGATATTATTACATACACGAAACATTATTTTTTATGGCCCATTTAAAAATGGAGGATTTTGCACAGATTCTATTATGATGTCGACAGTAAACAAATAGAAGTAATAGATCAAGTGGAATTTGAACTACCGTATGGTGTCTGGGGTAAAAGTATTTTTCGAAAGATTCGCCTATAATTAATTAATTGAGAAAAGTCTTTGATCAGAGAAAATAGCGACAAATAAAATCTTGGAAACCCCAGGTTCTATATCCAAAATAAACTATGTTACTCATTATCTATTGTTTAGCCAATGATGCAAATAAAGCGTTTTCCTGTAGCCACAACATCCATTGTCATATTAAATGCTACAATTTTTGCCATAGGATTATTATCAGGTCTCCAAACCCAAATTATCCAAAATTATGGCTTTATTCCTAATCATCTTTTTCATGTCAATAATGCGAATGATACTGACAGTACTCAACAAAATCCAATAACTTCTTTACTGCAATCGTCAGAACCACAATCACCGTCTCTGTCAGAATCCTTGACAAGGTTATTCACATCTATGTTTATACATGCTAACATTGCACACATTGCGTTTAATTTATTTGCATTGGCTTATCTTGGCGGATATGCGGAAAGAGCGATTGGAGTTCCACGATATGTATTGGTTTATCTTACATCAGGCATCATAGCAGCTTTATTTCATGGCGCTATAGCATCTTACATCTTGCATAGTGGAGATGTAGTACTAATAGGTGCATCAGGTGCTATTTCTGGTGTATTAGGAATAGCTGCCGCCGCTGGCAATTCAAGGGCCTATTACTGGCTGGTCATACAAATTGTATTTGCGGTGATCGGCTCTGTAAGTTCACTTCCAATAGCGTTTACTGCTCATGTCGGTGGATTTATTGCTGGTGTAGTGATGACCAAGGTATTAGTTAAGTTAGAGCAGACAAAAAGAAAATCAAGATATTTTCTGCAGCCATGAAGGAAAAGTATTCAATGACAAACATGTGAGCTTAGTAATTCATGCAGGCGATATAGTAAGTCCTGCGGCAGTAGAGGCGTTTACTGGAGTGAAGCCTATCGCAGTATTAGGAAATAATGATTTAGAGATAGATGAATTAACCATTTACCGCAATAGAAAACGTTGATATTGCATATTCTTTATAAGATAGGTATGGCTATCTGCTCAAAGTGCGGAGCTGATATAACTTCAACCGGCTACGACACTGAAGAATTAAAACTCCCTAATGAGGC
>JBPCNB010000532.1:0-1341 GCA_051001675.1 Nitrososphaeraceae archaeon
CCAGAAAGGAACTGGGCCCGAACAGACATTGCTTGTGCTCGGAAGCAGCAAAGACAGTCCAAGTCAGTTAATCTGTATTATGGAAAGTTTAACACCAACATTGCCGTATAGTTGAAAAATCTTCTGAAAATCAAAACTGACATAGATTTTTCTGTCCCGCTCTGGAGGATTATGTAAGTCGTCAGGATATATGCCTCTTCCAACAAGAATACTAGACAAAACGGAACTGATTCTAACTAGATCCGATTTTGATCTGAAATCTTATTAGCAAGTACGTGTATTTCTTCCAAAAGTGTGATCAAAGCAATCACGGCAGTCTTTTTTATTGCGTTCGTTGTTTTGTGCGTTGTGAGTTCAATACAATCTGGTTCGAATGTACTTTACCAACCGAGTAAGGCTGAACCTTTGTCAGAATTACAGAATTCACCACCTATTCTACTTATGATAATCCATATGGCATTAGTTATGGGAAATGGACCGCAAAGTGGTGGGAATGGGCATATTCTATTCCATTGAAAATCAATCCTGCCTACGACAATACTGGTAAGTTATGCTTGATTAATCAAACTAGCCCTGTATGGTTCTTACCCGGCACGTATGGGCATGATGTAGTAAGAAAATGTATCCTTTCTAATAATACCTCTATATTATTTCCGATATTAAATTCAGAATGCTCATATGCTGAATTTTCTTACCTGAAGAATGAAACCCAGCTGAGAGATTGTGCAAAGCAGAACAGGATAAAGTTAATTCACTTGAAGCAAGTATCGACGAAATCAAACTAGTGAACTTGAATCAATCTCGCATACATCCCCTTTATTTAATTTTTCTTTACCAGAAGACAATATACTTCACTTGAAACCTCAGACTACACAAGCAGTTTCTGATGGAAATTGGATCTTCCTGCGACCTTTATCGATTGGCGACCATACAATTAGTTTTAGAGGCGATACAGCAGACAGTTCAGGAAATAATACTGACTCTTTTGCTGTACCTACGGGATGGAATTACAATACTTCCTATCTTTTATCTATAAAGTAGTGTAGCCTCTTTCCAGTAATAAAACAGAAGTTATCTAAAAACCATCTGGATGGACGATTTAGGATTGTGCGGAATAGTCATCAAATATCAGTTATTACTTTGTGGCTACCATAAAATGATGAGTACCTGCAAAATTAGCATTCAGGAATTCATTTGCCGTTACGTTATTGAAGATCTGTTGCGTACCTAGCAATATACATTGGGCAAATAAATGGATACGTGTGATAAGTAAATGAGATTCCATCTCTAAGCCTGATTATTGGAATCGTCAGCGTTTTGTGGTTGATATTCGTTAGATAA
>JBPCNB010000533.1:0-6935 GCA_051001675.1 Nitrososphaeraceae archaeon
CAATATCTGGCCAAAGTTGTGTGATAAGAACTGGCGTATTTGCTTTTATCCAGTCCATCATAGCTCTTTCTTCATCTAGATTCTGGGTTAAAATAGGGATTGCATCTCCTCCCACTACTGTTGATGCTTTCTGTGCAAGTTGAATTAGCGTATCATAAAGTACAATTTCAGCACTTTCTACTATGGCGTCTTCTTTAGCTCCTCTTAATTCTACTTCAGCATCTGTCATGTGTTTCCTAAGGGAATTCTCAATGGATTTGGAAGAAGAAGGTATGGGCAAATGGCCTTTATCTGCTGTTGGCTTTCCTCCTAAGGTAGATATTAATTGTTTTAATCTATTTTGCTGTTCTCTTGTTTCCTCCAGATGATGTTGCAGTTGTACTTTTGAATCCTGTAATCTGGTTTGCCTTATCCTTGACTGCAGTCTTTCTATAGCAGCGTTCTCTATTGATAACACGTCATTCAAGTATAATGTTAATTTGTCTTGAATTGTAATATTCTTCAGTTTTTGTGCTGATGAATAAGATTTCTTAGTTCTTTTTTTTGGAGAACCTTTCTTTGTTCTTTTAGGTCCTGATTTTTTCCTACTAACCATTTACTATTTCTTTCCAATAGCTGCAAGCACTACATCACATAAATAAACATCATACCAATAAGTAAAGTCAGCTTAGATTTGAGGCCCGCATGGCATTTTCTCCAAGCCGTTATCAATGATTTAGAAGCAAAGAGTAAATGGTACAGGGAGTAACTGTGATTTTTTGGTATCAAACTAAAGAGATATCCGTTACTATCTACAAATTCCTTGCAACCCTTAGTAGAAACTTCCATTGATTGTATAAGATAGAATACAATATCAATTTCACCACCATAACTCTTACAAGCTGTTGGTTATTGCTGACATCTCTGCCTCTGCTATGTTGAGGCCTTTTTTATCATTAAAATAATCTTTCAAAGATTCTGCATTCCGTGTCATACATGTTATCTGGTAATTATTTGCCGAGGAAGAAGCCAGCAGTCTTCTTACTAGCCGACTCCCAATAAAACCACTTGCACCGGTAACTAGTATTTTCAAGTTGGTCGTTTTTGAAAGATAACTAAAACATGCCGCCCAGAAGAGATGTAGTAGAATGGTGTAATAGTCGGCACCTGTATGAGGCTTGTTAGCCATCAACCAAGTTATTTGTCATCCTTTCTTTTTACAAGTCCTGAACTCATCTCTATCTCATAAACACTATTATATCTAATTCCATCGTCGAGGTTATTTTGGACTGCCTCCAATACATCATTAATCCTATTACCCATGGTTGGAGACTTTCTATTAAGATAATCCTTTATCTCCTCTTTACTAGCAGGGAATGTTAAACCTTCAAGTAGGTTTGCCAGCTTAGACGCAACGTCTCTATTGGTTGCCTGATTGGTGGGTGGTTCACCAGAAATATCGCCTGCTCTTTCAATAGATCTCTCGGTTTTACTGCGATCTGTATAGTTAGGTTAACTTGAAACATATGACATTAGTTCTATCCGCCTCAATATGGAATGGTTTTCATATTTCTTAATGCTTTCATTCCTATCGAGATAATTCTATAGGTATTCCATTGAAACAAAAAAACTCTTCAAATACACGGTTGCAATAATTTTATGGAGGTAAGAATATATATAGAAAAACTTTTGCCAAGGTATCTAATCTTATTTATAGATGATATGTGACTGTTCTGCAAGTATTAATACTGATAGTAAACATGTCGTATCTACATGTCAAGAATTGAATATGAAACAGACATAAACGCACAAGTGGAAAAAGTATATGAATATTATACTAATCCAGACAATATCAAAGAAGCGTGGCCACGTGATGTAGTTAAGGAATCTGAGACGGTTTCAGGATCAAAAAGTGAAGAAGGCTCTGAAATTAAAGTAAAGGGGGAGTATATGGGTAAAAAAGAAGAAATGAAACTTAAAGTTGTAGATAAGGAACCGAATAGAAAACTAGTAACAAAACAGACAGATGGACCATTTAAGAAATGGGAAAGCATTCAAGAGTTTCAAGGAAATGGAAATACAACGCACATAAGACATACGATAGAATATGAACTTCCAACCACTGGAAAGATTGCAAATACACTTTCAGGAAATCAAGCAGACAATAAGATTAAACAAGGACTAGAACAGGCTGCTCAAACTGTGAAGCAGAAGTTGGAATCCTAGCTGAACAAAGGACAATAGATTACTAGGAGGACTGAAAATAAATGACAAACAGTGTAGGGAATCACCAAGTAGGTCACTTTGAAATTCCAGCAGATAATGTCGACAGTTTGAAGAACTTTTATAGTTCACTATTTGGCTGGCGATTTGAGAAAGGGGAGACACAAGGTTACTATATGATAAAGAATGCAGGAATCAGTGGAGCATTAGCTCAAAAGGAGAACCCACAACAAGTATCTACACAATTTGTTAATGTCGAATCAATAGAAGACTATATCAGCAAAGCAAAACAACTAGGAGCCAGAGTTATAAAAGATAAGCAGGAGATATCAGAAGGATATTATGCAGTATTAGAAGACCCACAAAAAAATACTTTTGGAGTATGGCAGGAAAAATAATAATTTATGACCATCCTTCATTTTTATTTATATTTATTTTAGACATTATCTTTTCCAACTAATTCAACTAAAATCGGCAAAAAGACTCTACGGCGATAAAATACTACGCATATATCACATCGACGAATCTCTCCCAATGAAAAAATGCCAATAGGATATCCTTGTATTAACAAGAGCATTTCTCGTAATTCTCCTTCTACATTTAGACTAGCATCCTATTATGAACATACACTAGCTCAATCTATTGAGTGTAACTTGATTGGTCTACCATCTCTACTTTCGTTTCGGTCTACCTGCAATAAAGCTGGTCTTCACTCCGGCTCTAACTCGTGTTAATGAGTGAAAAATGTGTATTAGAACTAAAAAATCTGCTATATATCAGTGAGCTAATCTGTTGTTTGTTGACCTTCTACTGTTGGCTTCGTATCGCCATGCTACATTAGTTTGTAAGAGTCTTCTCCCTTTCCTCCTTCCCAACCTTGACCTGGCGATACTTGTGATTGGACTAACTTCTGTAGCTCTTTGAAAGTCACACTATGTTAGTATGTGGTTAAGGTTTTTAGTTTTTGCTATTTGCCTGCTTACAATGTTCTGATGTTGTAATGTAGTATGGTAATACTCTACTGTATCCATTATCGCAATGTTGTAAATATCATAATGATGAATATACATCTATCTTGAGCCAAGATATACAGGTTTGTAGAAAGTGTGGTGTTATCTTTGATCTAATTATACGAAAAAACAAGGATTGTCCATTATGCAGTGCTGGAGAGCATACAAAACTTAGGATGAATGATGTTTCCGATTCCAAATAATCAAATAGAATCGTATCTTGATAGGATTTAATCTTAAATGGTTATATTCTGACGTATGCTATAGCTGTATGCAGTAATAGAGGATAGAAGTATGTGATAAGTCCCCTTCTCTATTGAGAAAGGCATACCACTGGATCCATTTGCAGTCGTTGATTGCTCTATTACTATATCACGTGACCATTCCCAGACTGATCTTTATCTTCATGTCAAGAAGTGCCAAGCTGTACAGACCAAGCTTAAAGTTTGACAAAGCGACATCTGGGTCATTGAATGTATGAGCCTAGGTTGATAGCTTCTTCAAAGAAACCAACAAAAAGAATAAAACGATTAAGCTTTGCTGACTAACCTAAGTATTGTTAGTTCAAAGTAGAGTGTTCCGCTTTCTTTGCTGTCAGTCTTTACATCGCCATAAAAGCCGTTATTTCCTCTACTAAATGCTCATTTGATATTGGCTTGCGTAAAAACAAATCCTTTTCTAATGAACTGTATTTACTTTTTCTATATCGTTCGTAAAACATTTCGCTAGCTGTAAGAAAACAAATCTTAGCTTTGCTGTCCTTCTCTTTAAGTGCATCGTATAACGTAAATCCATCCATTATTGGCATTTTTATATCCAGGATGATCAAGTCATAGAATCCTGGCCTAAAGTTTGTTAATGCTTCGGAACTGTCGATGTATGCATCCACTTTGAAGCCGGCATATTCCAAAGCTAATTGGTAGCACAAGTTAAGGTCAGGCTCATCCTCGACTACCAAGATTCTATTTTCACTTTTTGTCGAAGCCATATCTTAAGTATCACAACTCTTAACGCTACTATGCACCATACTATTTCTGTTCCCTTTATAAGTAAAACTATTCAAAAACGGCCAAACTATGCAAAAATGAGAAGCCCATCTTTTTCACACTACACATCTATCTTGCGAGATTCTTAAAGCTAGTTTATTAATAATACTGTAACAATAACATTGCTGTTATAATAGAATATAATAATAATGCTAGTAATATATACATTGGATTCGAAATTGACTCATATGTTAGAATCATCAAATCGTAAACTGGACTTAATACTACTAACATCATGATAATATTAAACGAAGATATCAGTCTTGATAAGGTAAAGGAGGAGTGTTCCTACTATACAAATGATATGCGCTAAATCTATCAATACAAATAAAAATGGTTAATCTCAAGCATGTATCTGTCACAGGATATAGCAGTAGGAAATTTTTTGTCATCATTTCAATTATAGTTTCATTGTTAATAATAGATATATCATTCAGCAATATTTCTGATAAAATAAGCGTATCTACCAGTTGGGGCTTTTCCGCCTTTATTGCTATAGTGATTGTATATGCAGTAGGACAGTATCTCATTTTAGAATTCGTGAAGCAGAAAAGCAGGAGGATAAGAACGAAGTCGCCACATTTTAATAAACTGAGTACAATAGTAACAATCGAAAAAAGTCTGCTTCATCCACTAAAATGAACTTTGGGTTATCCAATGCTCTGTAGGCATCCAGATGATTAGAAGGGTAGGCTTCTATGCTGCAGCCATTTAACTCCAGAACTGTTTCTTTATTAGCAAATGTGATTCCTAGTTTATGTTCAAACAATCCCTTCATCCTCTTGATTAGCTTGATTGCTATGTCTTGATTGGGACCTGTAACAATACACATCTGACTATTTCTATAATCATTATTGCGAAGACAAAGCCAGGCCATAAGTCTTAGCATAAATTCAGTAACTCCCAAGCCTGTAGCTTTCTTGACCCATAGGTGCTTTTCTTTGAAGTTATGTTTTGAAGAGTTGTAAAAGTCTGGTATTAAAAGAGAATCATAAAGTAACTTCTCATAATCAAAGATTGATTTCTCTATTCCGTCTTTCTTGGTAGGCCTATGAGATGATTAAAACAACAATCTCCTTTTGTTTTGATATCTTCCTGTCTATGCTCTTTCTGATCCCCATATCCAGAATGGTTTGTCTCTTAGTCTCTGTAATAGGTGACTTTGCTCCGGACCTGATTGTGATTGGACTAGCTTCTGAAGATCTTTAAATGTCACTTGTATTATATTAGTAACATAAGCTTTAGAGTTTTTCTCTCCTTGGCTATTGGTTCTTATAACCTCTGCTAACATATTAGACGCATACTTGTCATCTTCTTACGACAAAGCTAAACATATAGTTGAAGTAGATGACAGAATTTTGAGTGTTTTCATTGTTGACCCAACCGATAGTGTATCTGACCTATTCATAGCACATAATGCTAACATTGACGAATCCTTTGTTGAAAAAGTTAGAGATTCTTTAAACATTAAATTTGAAGAACAACCACCATATCATCCATTAGGGCCACACCTCTAGGATATACTGGAGTATGACATGATAAGAGTCATTAGAATATACGAGCCGCATCGCTTGATAGTGGTATTGGCCAAAAGCCATACATCTCCTGGTGATATTGCTGAAACAGTATTAGGTTATCTGTATGAATCAGAAGAAGAGCAACCTAAAAGTTTATTTTAATCTCAGAAGCTTACCGGAACTACTAGAATGAGTGGCAAGGTGGAAAAGCCATATAACTTTAGGATGACTTTTTTCTGATCGGTTAGAGATAATGACATAAAATCATGACAATAGAGTCCTCAACATCATGTCTCCATATCATAATCTCTCTTGCCATTCTTCTTTTTGCTGCAAAGTTATTCGCTGAACTGTTTCATAGAATAAAGATGCCAGTTGTGTTAGGTGAACTGTTGGCTGGAATTGTTGTGGGTCCGTTCGCTTTAGGAGGTCTACCAATCTTTAATGGAGACCCTTTAGTCATACTAGATGAAACCGTCAAGCACATAGGTGAGATATCTGCGATTGTGATTTTGTTTATTGCAGGTCTTGAAATAACTCCTAGAGAGTTTTTGAGAGGAGGTGCAGCATCACTTACTGTTGGGTCTTTGGGTGTCATATTACCTTTCTTTGTAGGATATTATGTATTCACTGCTTTTGGATTAGAGGCACTAGAAGCTATGCTAATAGCTACGGCATTAACTGCAACTAGTATAGCCATAACAGTACAGGTACTCACAGAATTAGGAAAAATGCAGTCAAAAGAAGCCAGGCTGATTCTAGGAGCAGCTATAGTAGATGATATCCTTGCTATTGCGGTATTGTCTGTAGTTACTACGATGGTACAAACTGGAGATACATCGCCTGCCATTATGGATATTACTTTTCTTGTTCTAAAGATATTAGGATTATTTGCAGTACTTTTGGTTGGTTCGGTTATCATTATTCCAAGAATACTTCATGTAGAGAAATTATGGCGTTCAGAAGGAAGCGTTGAAGGTATTACTACTGCGGCATTTTTTGGAGCAGCAGGTGTAGCAGCATTTATGGGATTATCTCCGATAGTAGGGGCTTTCTCTGTAGGGATGGCAGTAGCTAGTACCAGAATAATCAAGCGAGTCGAAGAATATGTCTCTAAACTAGGTATCATTTTTGCGCCCTTGTTCTTTGCAATCATAGGA
>JBPCNB010000534.1:0-4113 GCA_051001675.1 Nitrososphaeraceae archaeon
CCCTGTCAACTACACAGACTACTCCTGCTATATTAACTCGTTCTCCTCTTATGGCTTCTATCGCCTGCATCACACTTTTACCTTTAGTTATAACATCCTTTACTACCACAACTGGTTTTATTAAGTAGCCTTCGATTCTCTTTTGCAAACCGTGAGTCTTTGCTTGCTTTCTTACGAAGAATCCGTAAATCCCCTTTCTTTTTTTTCCAGAACTCTTGTAGACAACTGAGGAGGATATTTGAATCGCGCCACTCTCTAAGCCCCCAACCGATTTTGCGTGATACTTTTCAACTTCCTTTACCAATAAATCTCCAAGAAGGTTTGCGCCTTTAGGGTCCGCTGAGACCTTTTTTATATCATAATAGTAATTAGTTTTTTCACCACTAGATAATTTTATGTCGCTTTCAAGAACTACAATACCTTTATGCTTGATAAGTTGCCTCAACTCATGTTTTAAATCATTATGCTTCAAGGTATTTTCTTTCTCTACTAAACCTTCTGTAGACTCGCTATAAAAGTATGCTCTGCTAATGTTAAGTGGAGTCACATTTGAGTAGTAGATTTTTGTCTCTGATACAATAGCAGGATCTTTCGAGTCAAAGGGTTTCGCGTACGAAATGCCACCAGCTATGACTTACCACTAGACTTTTAGAGCTTGGGCGTCTTGTTGCAAAAAAGACAGGTCAAATAATAGTTAGCATTGCGGGGGAGCGTATCCCATACAGTTCATTTCATGTTCTTCTGTCAATTAGATGAATATTATTGGTCAAATCTAATTAGAAGTACCTTTAAATTGTCTCTGCCCTCACTCTCATCTGTCTATATATATGTACGTAGGAATCGATGATTTAGCTATCTATGTTCCAAAGCTCTATGTTGATTATAAGGATTTTGCAATAGCACGAGGGATCGAGCCTCAGAAATTAGAATATGGAATTGGAATTAGGAAAATGGCTTTGGTTGATGCTAATCAAGATCCAGCATGTATGGCTGCCAATGCCTGTTTGAAATTGATTCAAAAAAATAGTTTACAGCCTGAGGATATTGGAAGAATCTACATAGCTACTGAATCCGGCCTTGATGAATCTAAGGCGATGAATTCTTTCGTTATAGGAATGCTTGAGCAGGTATATGGGGATAGTTCATTCGAACACGCTGGTGGTATAGAATGTAAATTTGCATGTGTAAGTGGATCCTATGCACTTTACGATAATGCGAACTGGATCAGGGCAGAAGAAAATAATGACAAGTCTGCTATTGTAATTGTGAGTGATATTGCCAAATATGACATTGGTTCTTCTGGTGAATATACACAAGGTGCCGGAGCAGTTGCAATGCTGATCAAAGAGAACCCCAGATTATTGACCTTTGATAGAAAAGTTGCTTCAACAATCATTAAAAATGAATACGATTTTTACAGACCTATCGGAAAGGAAACTCCTCTTGTTAACGGAAACTATTCTAATTTATTGTATCTAATACAAGTAAAAAAAGCGTTTGATAGCTATAAGGAAAAGATTATAGCAACCGGCTTGATTCGTCTCAGGGATGGTGAATCCATTACAGATTATATTGATTTTTTCAGCGTTCACTTACCATATAGGAAAATGGGGGAAAAAGCCCTAATATACTTGTTAAGACACGAATGGCGCCATCTTCCAAGATGGAAAGATGTTATAAAAGAGATTGGGATCGAAGAACCAGTACAAAAAGATCCTCGGGGGACAATTGAGTCTGTTCTTTCAGATACCGAATTTATGAAAGCTGATGAAAAATTCAGAAGAGCATTTACAAAGTCATCTTTTTACAATGAAGTATTTGAAAAAAAGATGGCAAGCTCGCTCGAGGCTTCAGCCATAATTGGAAATCTATACACAGCTTCAATGTATATGGGTTTTAGGAGCTTGCTTGAATTTGAATATAAAAAGAAAGAGAGAGATCTAGAAGGAAAGCGAGTTGGTTTTGGTTCGTATGGTAGTGGTAGCAGCGCTATGGTATTTAGTGGTGTAATACAGCCTGAGCATAAGGAAATTGTAAAACAAATGAACCTAGAAGAAGAAATTGGACCGCGGATAAGATTGTCAATAGGAGAATATGAACGGCTTCATGGAAATGAAAGAAATCCTGACGATTCGATTATACATCCGCATAAAGAATTCATTCTTATGAAGGTAGGCGGTGTTACTGCCGATAAGGCAGGATTTAGAGAATATAACTATGCTAATTGAAATATAAGATTATCGATCACTGCCGTTAGGACTTTTTCCTTGTTCGGACCTCTTTTTTAACCTAATCTCATTTATGAAGGCATCACGAAGATGACTAGGCAAATTAGAAATATCTATTCTAACAACCATATAAATGACAATGATAATGTTGGAAATCCCTTTAAGGTTATATCTGCCTTTCTAAGAAGGCTCAGTTAATGGGATATTAATGATACCCGATGATGAATTTGGCTTTTGCTTCTCCCTACTTTCTCTGACATTGTCTTACTTTTGAAGTTTCCGTTCTTACTTAAAAGTCAGTTCAGTACATATTATAAGTGAAATTCGCTTTTTGAAACGGCAAAATAATAATAACTATCCTATGAAAGAATGGCATGTTGAACATATGCAAAAAACAATTGTCAAGTATGTTACTGGCTTATCACATACAATGTCTTCGTGGCAGGCCAAACAATATATGATATATTACAATATAGCAAATGTTCAAAAGAATATAGACTATGATACTAAGCATGGAGTCACAAAGGATGAAATTCTCTTATTTATTGAGACAATGAGGAACCACCCATCTTATTCTAATCTCCAAAGAAATAAGCTTTCGATGGAAAAGCTAGACGAAATAGAGAAATATTTATGTTGCCAAAAATAAATGATAAAATCGTCTTCACTGGTATTAACATCTCATAATAGCTATTATATGTAGTGCAGATAGTGCACTATGTTAATTATTTCCATCTAGTCGGAATATAGTGTTAATATGTAAACATCAACCATTCTTTTAATACGGTCACTCAGACCAAAAAATTGCCAAATGTAGTTACATGAAACAACTGAAAACCCTAGAGGAGTAGGATTAGACCCCTCTAAATGTCGAACCAGCACCGCCACAAAAATACATTCACCATTTCCAACCTTGGGCAAGAGAGTTGTGATACAATCAGAAAGTAGGTTGGAATCGAGGCTCTTTATGTTCATATACATGGACAACTCAATATTGGCCTAATCGAGTAATTATATTGGGCATTTTGATTGTCTGTTTTCACTTTCTTTATATCTTCTACTTCCCAGGTCATGAACTGCAAGTATTTCAAAGCAAGTCTATAAGCATCAAAAATGTCTGCATATGAAGTTGACTCTTTGTCTTCTGCTACTGACCATACCTAAACGCCATTACTCACCTAACATGAATGCTTCATGAGTACCCGCTAAGGGCATGATAACTGCAGTAGACTTGTCTAAATAACTACTGAGTAGTTTGGAACACTTACAGTAGAATAATCTTTAAAAATATTATTTGCATCATAAAAATGAGAGATATCGTTATGGTTGCACCAATTGTTAAGACGTCTACAGGCTCAGATGAAGTCAGCGTTATTAACGCATTAAAATTAGCGTGTGTAGCTGATCCTGCCACACGTGGGGTAGGGCAAGATCCGGAGAAGTATCTTTCTTACTTTCCTAACTTTGCAAAGGCTTTTGGAGGAAAAGCATTTGAAAATAATAGTGCTTACTACGTTGGAAACTATTCTGGGGGCTGCTCTCTGGCTCCCTCCTAATGTTCATCCTGATGTAGAACAAATACTCGAATTAGTAACAAGTACCGGCTCTGATGGTGCAAAAGAATATGGCCCAGAATTATTCGAAAAAATGGGCAGCTATCATCCGAAAGAACCTCACTGGTACTTGCCACTTCTTGGGGTTGATCCACTTCACCATGGCAAAGGATTTGGCTCTGCGTTAATGAAGCATGTAATAGATACATTTGATCAAGACAACCAACTCGCATATCTAGAATCATCGAACCAAAAAAATATTCCATTCTATGAACGGCATGGATTCGAATTGCTTGGCACAATCCAGGTAAATACTTCACCATCCATCTATC
>JBPCNB010000535.1:0-1491 GCA_051001675.1 Nitrososphaeraceae archaeon
GCTATTGCAAAAGCGGGGCCGGATGCTATTGAAGCACCTATAGCTAAAGATTCTGGTATTGTATCTAAACCAATACCAATTAGTATATCTGCGCCACCACCTTTAAGTGTAGCTATTACATCAGCAATCGTAAATGTTATTGCGCCAAAGATAAAAAATACCCGTGTTGAGATTAATCCAATTGATTTTTCTGCTTGAATTACCATTTCACATATTGCAGCAGATATTAAAATGCCTGCTCCAAACGCCGTCAAAAATAGAAGGGCTGACGTTGAAAAATGAATATACTTGGCAATTATTGCACCAATAAATGAAGTCCCACCAGCAAATAATGTGATACCAATAACCATAAAAATATCAGTAAATGTAATAGCAGACATCTTATTCTAATCATTTGAGTTAATTACTATATTATAAATAAAGCGTGCTAAAAAATCTATTCTATCTTGTCGTTTCCATCAGTTCGTTACTAACAGTTTTCCAGTCGTTATCTCAACTCAACCGAAACATTCTAACTTCGCACAATCTGGACACTGACTAGCAGATTAACTTTATTACCCAATCATGCCCAGTTCTTGGTATTATTGCCTCTTGAAGCTGATGAGAAGTTAGAGGCCTTAAAACATTATTTTGGAATTATCCATGACGGAGAATTGGTAACTAGAGGAATAGAAACACGGAGGCACGACACTCCAAATTTCATAAAAGAGTTTCAAACTGAATTGCTGTATACCCTCTTTGCCTGCGAGAATTCGATTGAGATATACGATAAGACACTAGAGGATGCACTACTATGTCAAACGAAAACAATTGATAAAGTTATGACCGGAGAGATTAAGATTCAGGACTTGATTATTTCAATGCAACTTAGGATGGATATCACAAAATATAAGAATATCTTCCCGCATGTTGCCGCGGCAATTCAACTTCGTAATGCATATGGCAAACTACCTGTTGGGGGAGTTCTTGTTTCTGTTTCTCGATAACCTTTTGTAAAGCAAAGTAATTGTAGGATCTTAATCATAGAGCATTGTGGACACAGACCTCATGTAAGCCATCCACGCCTATTCAATTCCACAGTGTATAATTTTATCCGAGAATGATGCTTCAATTTTTCAGTTAGGAATCTTGCCAAAACTTCCTATCATTATGAGAATACTCTGATGAAATTTATTTCTATAAGATTGTCATTGTAAATGAGTAATTAGACTATAACATACGAAGAGGGAAAAACTAAGTATTTGATAAGAGAAAAATTCATAGTGTTATTTGTCAGTGAGCAAATTCAGACAATACTTATAATAATTAAATCAGATACACTTGCGTGCAATCTTTTATTCTTACTCTGTTACTAGTTGCTGTTTTAATACCCTTCGTAATGGCTTCATTCATTTATCATGTCTACGGTGTAGAGACCTTGTCTGAATTAACACAAAGCGATAGTACTTTGGGACTAAAAATCATAACGCCGCCTAATGATAAAAGCGTGCC
>JBPCNB010000536.1:0-1931 GCA_051001675.1 Nitrososphaeraceae archaeon
CATTAACGCTATACCATTTAGTTAGGTTGGTCGGAGTTTTGAAACATGAAAGCTTGGCTGTTATTTTATTGTCTCCTTGTTTTATCGGTGCATATTCAGGGGTGATAAGGAATTGCCAATTTGAATAGTCATCTTTGCCGGATGTTCCTTGAGGTGTCGTGGGTTGGTATGGTCTAACATCATTTATGAGAACCGACACTTCGCAAGGCGAGTTTGCATCATCGGTAGCAGTTCCGGTTACTATACTAGTACTGTTATTATTTTTATTGTCACCATTAGTTCCGTTGGTCATGTTGGAGGGAGAAGCGAGAACTAGCTGACCATCTTCTGGAGATATAATCTTGAGGGCAGGGACCTTCGGTAAATTATCTTGCTGTCCAGCGGCTAAATTCTGGGGTCCAATGTTAATGCTTGAATAATATAAAGAGGAGAGAAGAAGGATACTAGTTATAACACCAATTGCAGAAATGTTACTTGCCACCTATTCTAATTTTTTCCAAGCATCTTATAAAGATACTACATAAATAGAGTTGATAATACCTTCACTAATATTCCCATAAGCGAAGAGACTAGGAAAATATGTGTGTAATTGTATTAATTGGTTATTTGGCATTTATTGTATCCGCAAGTGGAGATACAAATTGGACGTGGGGAAAGATTGTCCAAAATTTTACTAATCAACTTGCAAAACATTTACATCAGTATATGCTTCTTTCTTGTATTACTATCTCCTTGAGATTCGTAATCGCTTCAAAAAATCTCCAAAACAATCCTAAAGGGACGGATAAAGTGATCCAAGCTGCCACTTGACGGCATGACAGTTGCAATTACGGCAAGCCGCAGAGCATCGGAGCTTGCCCATATCGTCGAAAGTTTTGGAGGCAAACCTTACATCGCGCCCACTATCGGTATCGAAGCAGACCTGAAAAAGCCGAGCAAAGACGTACTTCAATTTCTGAATAAGGTGACCGAAGGTGATATTGATTACGTCATCTTCATGACTGCTCCCGGGGTTTTTTCACTCATATCCATTGCCAATATTTTAGGCTTAGAAGAGAAATTAGTACAGTCTTTGGCGCATGTTACTATCGTTGCCAGAAGTTTAAAACCTAAGATGGCCTTGAAAAAGTACGGCGTCGAGATAGACTTCGTGCCAGAAGAAAATACAGCAGAAGGAGTATTGAGGTTATTATTGGATAAGGGTGTAGTAGGAAAAAAAATTGCAATATTATGGCACGGTGATTATCCACGGGAACTGAAAGATAATCTATATAGAGCTGGAGCAGAAAGTGTTATTGAAGCTTCTACTTACAAATATTCTCTTGAGCTCAAAAAAGAAGGCGCATCTATTCTCAAGTCAATGGGCTATGATTACATTGCTCCAGATGAAAAAAAAGTGATACAACTCATATATGATATCATTGCTGGAAAGATTGGTTCAATCACATTTACAAGTCCTCCATCAGCACGTGACCTTGTAAAAAGAGCTGAGGTTAAGAACTTGGCCGAAGTATTGAAAAATTCGATCAATACCAATGTTGTGGTCGTGGCGGTTGGTCCATCTACTAAGAGCGCGCTAGAAGAAAACGGTATCGATGTACATGTAATTCCGCAGACTTTCAAAATGGGTCCAATGATTAAGGCATTAGATGAGTTCGTGAGTCAAAAAAAATACTGTTAACGGCAATAGGCCACCGGAGAGAAATCCAAGACTATTTGGGAGATAGAAGATTCGTGAAAAGGGAATGGGCTTTTAAGAGAATGGACACAGTCAACAGGTAAGACAAAACACTGCCCGATTTTAAATCATAACTCTCAGTATCGGAGTAATTATTCTTCGGCCACGGAGGGTTCAAATTATTGATTTCACTTTTCAGCAATATCACGACAGTAGTTAGTAATCTAAATATTACTACTAGGTAAATATCTAT
>JBPCNB010000537.1:0-3807 GCA_051001675.1 Nitrososphaeraceae archaeon
AAGCTAATCATCATCAGAATTCCAGATATTCCTTCAGCTGCGTTTCCAAATCGTCTAGAGTAGAAATCAGGCAAAGTTAGCATAGCCATTCTGTTTAATCTTTTTCCATAGACTGTACCTGTCAATATTAGACAAATTCCAAGGCCAATTGGAATTGCTGCGCCTGCCCAAAAGCCAAATTGATAAACAAGCGACGCATTGCCCAAAGATGAGTTTCCATCTACGGCTTGAGCTGCGAGCATGGTTCCGACGAAGAAGAGCGGCAAACTTTTTCCCGCCACCATAAATCTCCTACTGCTTTTCTTCACTAGTCTGGATGTTAATGTTCCGACGGTCAAGCTCACCGCCAAAAAAGCTAAAACGGCTATACCATAACCGTCTAAACCTGCCATCCTCAAAGATAATTGTCAGTAAATATTTAAGGTTTAGGCTACATAATGTAAATTACGTATCAATGATTGAAGCAAAATAGGAATTTACATTAATAAGTTTCCTGCGTGAGAAAACCAGAGCTCCGATAGGTATGGTCATTGCTCCCTAAATTAGGTATCTTCAACATGATTATTTACTCTCCTGCAATTGGTTAGCAGTAATTTAAAAATTTTTTTATAATAGCTGAGGTATCCATTTCTGGCGGCCCTTGGAAGCCACAACACAGACAAGAAAAAACCTGGCAGCTCTTTCAATCATTTCTACCATTGCCGTTATCCTTTTCACAGTTCCACTTTTGCTTGGAAAAGAGATTTCTCCGTCATTATTAATTTCGGCACTGATTCTTGTGTCCGTATATGTAATTTTATATTTGGAAATAATTCACAGGACCTCTGTTTCTCTCCTTGGAGCAATAATCATACCATTGGCCTTTTACTCGGAATGATGATAATCGTTGCCATTCTGGCTAACTCGGGAGTGTTTCAATGGGTCGGTATCAAAGCAACTAAAATGAGCAAAGGAAACTTGTGGAGATTGCTATTGATATTGTGTAGCTTTACTGCAGTCGTTTCCATGTTCATTGATAACGTTACCACTATACTGCTGATGATACCTGTAACTATTTCCGTTTTTAGGACCTTCAAAATCTCACCGATTCCTTTCATTATTGCTCAGGCGTTGGCCTCAAATATAGGCGGAACAGCCACACTCATAGGGGACCCCCCAAATATTATGATCGGATCAGCCACTAATATTGATTTTAACTCTTTCTTGGTCCACTTAGGACCAACAGTAGCTGTCTCCTTCTGTGTCTCTTTACTGCTTTTCAAATTTTTCTTTCGAAAAGACCTGAAGGCAGCGGTTAGCAATTTAGAGCAGATCATGGCCCAAGACGAAAGGAAATTCTTGAAGGACAAGAAACTTCTCAAAAAGTCTTTAATTGTCTTACTCGGGGTAATTGCTATTTTCGGATTTCACGGGTCCCTTCATATCGAGGTGTCAGTCATCGCATTAGGCGGTGCTGCGGTCCTACTTGTGATTACTAAAGCTAATCCGGAAAAAGTGATGCAGGAAGTTGATTGGACCACACTCGTATTTTTTACAGGGTTATTTATCATTGTGGGCGCTGCAGAACATGCTGGATTAATTGAATTGTTATCTTCGGTAGCAATAAACGTAACTGGCGGCAGTCCCTGGCTTACATTTGTGATGATAATCTGGCTTGCTGCAATAGCCAGCGCTTTTGTTGACAATATCCCATTTACTGCTACAATGATACCTTTGATCCATACTCTCAATTCTGACCCAAACATTGTAACTGCGTTTGGGGATTTTCATGTCAGTCCTTTATGGTGGGCATTAGCATTAGGGGCTGATTTCGGAGGCAACGGGACACTAATTGGATCGAGTGCTGGAGTGGTTTCCGCAGGCATGAGTGAAAAACAAGGCTATTCAATCGCGTTTAATCGCTGGTTTAAAGTTGGTTTTCCTTTCATGTTAGTGACTGTTGCTGTTGGGATGGTGGTTCTGGCAGTTCAAATTATATTACAGCTTTAGGAAAAGACGACGTTTTTATATTAAATGAAGAAACCCTCCACTGTGTCTGTTAGTAGGAAGAAACCGACTCGAAAAAAAATCGGGCGCATGGATAAAGATGCAAGGGTGCAGAGAAGAAAGTATCTCTCCAAAAGAGTCGTTGATTATTCCATTGATTCGAAAAATACGGATTTGCTGTTTTCTGCTATGAGTAATTCAGGTGGCTTTGAGTCAAGAAATCTCTCTGAAGGCATAGATATCATGCGAACGATGATAAAAGATGAAAATTGTACAAGGTTTCTATCATTTGTAGGGGCCGTAATATCGACAGGGGTGAGAGGAATTATACGCGATATGCTAAAGAAAAAAATGTTTGACTGCGTAATTACAACCTGCGGAGCATTAGATCATGATATTGCAAGGACATACAAAAATTACTATTCAGGGGATTTCAGGATGGATGATTACGCACTCTTAGGTAAAAAAATCCATCGCTTGGGAAATGTACTCGTCCCTATGGAAAATTATGGACCGTTGATAGAAAAAAAAGTACAGGCGTGTTTAGGCAAAATTCAATCTGAAAGAGATGCCAAACACTTTGGGACTTATGATATCACAAATTATCTGGGAAAAAACCTAGATGAATCTTCTTTCCTTTATTGGGCTCATAAGAACGATATCCCTGTCATAGTACCAGGTATAGTAGATGGGGCCGTAGGAAGCCAAATATGGTTTTTTCAGCAACAACATAAGGAATTCAAGCTAGATATCCTCTCGGATGAGACCAAATTATCCGATCTGATATTCGACGCAAAGAAAACAGGAGGGCTTATGTTGGGAGGTGGCATATCGAAGCATCACATGCTATGGTGGAACCAATTCAGAGGGGGATTAGATTATGCTGTGTATATGACTACGGCATTAGAGTGGGACGGTAGCCTGAGCGGTGCCCCGGTAAGAGAAGCTATTTCCTGGGGTAAAGTAACCACTAAAGCAAGGCAAACGACAATACATGGAGAAATTACGACTCTACTGCCATTTGTATATGCAGGTTTGTTAGATTAAGGATAACGCAGTATTACAGGAAATTGATTTGTATATTACGAATGGAAATCTGGATAACTAAAGTGCTTTCAGACGTAATATACTTAGCAATATTTAAGAAATTGGTGTGTCTACTTTAGATTGAAATATCGATGGGAATGGAATTTTACGGCGATTCATATAAGGGAAACGATGAACCCATTTTTGTAGGGATACCTACTTTTCTGAAACTACCGTGGATTAGAACCCTAGAAGAATTAAAGAAAGTAAAACCTGACATCGCTATCATTGGCGAACCTTTTGATTTTGGAACCACAATTAGACCCGGTGCACGATACGGCCCCAGAGCCATCAGAGCGGCTTCAACAGTACCTTCACCTCCCTACGAGCATTTTAACATAGAAACCGGAGTTGATCCTTTCGGAGTGTTTCGGACAGTCGACTATGGTGATGTTGTAGTCTCACCGGGAGATGTAATTGAATCTCACACTAGAATGACTAACAAGGTGAAAGAGGTACTGGATCTTGACGGTATCCCTGTAATGCTGGGGGGTGATCACTCAGTAACATTTGCAAATGTTAGGGCATTCGCCAAGAAATACAAAAACATTGGTATGATACATATTGACACTCATGCTGACTGCGCTCCCCAAGGTCTATGTGGTTTCAAGTACGACCACGGAGCACATATTCGAAGAATTATGGAACTGGGGTGCCTTAAAGGTAAAAACTATACTTTGATTGGTCCTCGAGGTTACTGGCCGGGTCCCGATCTCTACAAGTGGATGGCTGACC
>JBPCNB010000538.1:0-3578 GCA_051001675.1 Nitrososphaeraceae archaeon
AGCACAGCGATACAAAGCTAACAGTAAAAGGTCAACGAACAATAGATTAACTCACTGCCATATAGGAGATTTTTTAATCCTAATACAACATTTTTCACTCCGATTAATCGAGTTAGACCGGCGTCAAGATTAACTTTATTGAGGTAGACCGAAGTGGTCTACCGGAGAGTTTAAAGCTTGCTTATAGCCTTTATGGTATAAAGGACCGTCACTGCCGGTAGCAATAAGAAAAATAAAAAACCTACAAGGGTATTATCCACTAAAATATCTATAGAAGATTATGAGCGATTTCAAAAATGTACAAACTTTGCATTAGAAGAACCATCTAGAAGAAAGAAGAAACATTGCGAATTCACAAGTCGCCTTTTAGTAATTACTCCCCCCTAACCCTTATTAAATAATAGGTTGAATTTCTCTAACGCTAAAATTCTTTATATATACTTCTTTTGCACTGTCCCATCTAAATGTGGCCACAGGCCCGCCCCAAGAGATAATTTCATCACTGGATCCATTACAGTGATCTCCATTTTTTCCCCATTCACCTCTATCAACTGTTTCATCAATCTTCTTCCAAGTTCTCCCATCGCCATTTTCGTTAATCCAAATTTCTAATTTAACTCCGGCAGTATTATCCGTATTTGTTCTTGGTAGCCCTGTATTACTACTATTATTGTCGCTGGTATAATTAGTAGTAGTGATTGTATTCTGTAACGGGATGTCATAAACTGCAAGTTTATAGCCTATCCATTTTCCTTCTAAAGAATAAGTTGCTTCCTTCTTTGGATCAGTAGTAGTATAGCCTTTTTCATGCCATTGTTCTTTTCCAAACTTAGTACTTCCTTCATAATACAAATTTCCTTTGTAAGCCGTACCCTCGCATCCATTGTTTTCGTCATGATGTGTTCCACCTCTTACATACCAATCAAAATTTTCATTATTATTACCATCGATATATTTTACAAATCCTGTCATCTCTACATTCTTCCAATCATTAGGAGATTGCATGTACCCTTTTTCTGCCAATTCGTCTTGGTCTAGAGTGGCTATTTTATCTGGTTTGTAACCTGATGATGTAAATACATTATAACGAATTTTTGAATCTGATATTTTCCAGCTACCATCATTATTATTACGATTCATTTTGGGCGGCTCTGTTCTGGTATCATTATTAGGATCTTTCATATTCATAAACCACTCCTCCCCTCCTGTTTTAGTAGGATATATTTTTAGAATGCCAAATTTATCGTATTGTGCTGGAATAGTATGATTATTTGTTTGGTTGGAAATGTTTGTTTTGGTAGTTGTTGCTTTTGTCGAATGATTTGTAATAGCTAGGGCGTTATAATCATATCTATAGTTTGGTGTTGATATTACAAGTACAGATATAATTAACATGCCGACGCTTATCGTAATTGCAGTGAGATAATAAGATGTCGGCATGGATTTGCTACCCTCAAACCCTATGTAAACTATTCTAATTTTTGTGTAAATATTGTGCAAAATATCTATTTTTTTACATTCTCAAGGCAATTATTAGAAAGTTCTAAGAAAATCCAACTTGATACTAATTTTCCTAAAATGGAAAGCAACGAATTTAGATATTCTTAGTATTCAATAATGGTTACTTGTTGTTTCAAAATAGCAAAAGAAGTAAATATCCTACAATGTTTCCAAGGCACAGTTGTGACTTTCAGGCTGTTACATATAGAGTTAGAGTATAAGAAATATCTTAATAGATTTGCTTCTGTTTTGCTAGTAATACTATTCGTCTCGGCTATTCCATTGATTTATACAATAGCCCAGATTGATACAACTACATTTAGATTTGACCCTAACGCAAAGAGATTTCATTTTGAAATTAACTGCAATGAGTTCAAAGAAAAAACGTCTTCTTCGGGTGCAAAAATTATAACAAGTGCCGTCAACACGAATAACGACATACAGAATAACAAGAACAGTTTCAATATAGCACAATCATATTATATTACAGAAGGAGATAATGGCCTTGACTACTATAGGAATAATTGTATAGCATTTCCTGCAGCGAACACTACTAATAGTATTCGTACTTCTAATATCGGATTAACAGGTGGTGGTGAATTTATTGTCCAATATAATGAGGAGCATTATGAGCCAACAACTGCTTCTCTTTATCCAAGCGACATCACTGATCAATCGATACTTTTAGACAGAGAAAAAAACAAAGTAGAAGATTTTAAAGGTAATGATATCATTCGTGAAGACGAAAACAGCTTCTTATTAACTATTCCACAAATTCAGGGCAAATTCACAATAGTGGTATTTGAAGGTATTACCGATGAATCTGAAGCGGTACATATCATGAGGAATGTAGAAATTGAATAAAGCGTAGGAAATACAGTAACTTTAATAGCTTAGCAATAGCGTTCATGATCCTCCAGACTCTGGTCCTCTGTTCTACTACTATTTTTTTCCTTCATTGCTTGACTGTCAATGATACAGTTTGCTGCCATCTTCATACTTGACAAAGATCCTCCAATTATAAACTCCATCGCTGCTGTTTGATTCATTGCTGTTTCCTGAGAGCCCATATTCAATAACGGTAATTCCAAATAAATTTTGATAGCTCTGAACATGCAATGTTCCTCATATACTGGGTTTTAGTTATAACAATTTTCCTTCTCTAAATGAATCAAATAATCCATAACATCGGAAATAATCAAATTACATGGTATGTTTTGAATTGGGCGAACACAAAGTTACGTTCAAGCATAACAAGCAAGCATGCATGATAATATGATGTCTTTTTTATTCAATTTGGTATCAATCTGGACGTATCTTGATAAGTTAGAGACTTCTTTTTAATAATAAAAAAGATGAATAACATTATTAAGCCAATATTAAACGACAATTACTTATCAGGATCCGAAATACTTGGTAAGAGGGCACATCCGATAATAAACAAATGCAGGCGCTCATCTTACAAGTGAAAGGTTTAACTACAAATCGTTGGAGGATATGTGCTTTGAGCAAAGGCGTTAAGTATTGAGTTATAGCTGCAATTATCATAGTAGGTACAGGTGTTTTTTATCTTGCATCTCCTTTGTTTATCTCGACTCAAGTTAACGAGCCTCTACCTACAAGTGCAGTAGAATCAGAAGTATATCAGAGATTCATATCAATGAATGAAAAGGAAAAAATGCAGGCAGCGAAGCAGATGAGCGCACAAGAAAGAGATCAGATAATGTCCTCTGCTGCTCGAGTGAGTAATAGCATAAACGAACCTATGAATCAAACACTTCAACAACAGGAAGAACGACGAACACTGAATACGACTACTATTACAACTACACCCAATGTATTGAGAACAGGTTCTTTTATTGGTGTTGGTGATGGAATCCATAACGCCGAAGGAATAGCAAAAATAATCCCATTGCAAGGTGGAACTAATATCTTGAGGTTGGAGAACCTTCGAGTCACAAACGGACCTGATCTATACGTATACCTTTCTCCTGACAAAAGCACTTCAAATTTTGTAAATGTTGGCAAACTAAAAGCTAATAATGGCAATCAAAATTATGATATACCTGCCGCAACAG
>JBPCNB010000539.1:0-2732 GCA_051001675.1 Nitrososphaeraceae archaeon
GAGGAAGGAAGAAGAAGTAAATGAGGAATTGGGAACCATTTGATGAAGTCCGTGACTAGAAGAATCGATTAGCTCCCTTGCCCTTACGAGATAGGAAACAGAATCACTGTAATAAAGCAATGCAAGATTGTCAATATTGTTTAGATAACCTGCCGCAATTACACCCTACATTCCACATAAGATTACCAGAAGCACAATTTGTTTCAAGTCAGACCTTCTGATGGCATGCAAGTGGGAGAGTTAAGTGTGATTATTGGAATATAAGGGTGAGGCAATCCTCTCGAAATTACCGACAGTATTTTGTTTTTGGACCTGATAGAGCTAGTTTGATAATATAAATAATATAAATAATATTATGATTTATCTATTTAGGCAGTTCTCGCAAGTTCGCTTCGTGGTTCACTCATTTTACTTTAAAATTAATTACAAGTAAAAATCCTTGCTTATTCATATGGACTGACTTTACTTTACTGTAACTGATTTAGCAAGGTTGCGTGGATAATCAGGATCTGTATTTTTTATAAGAGCTAAGTAATATGCTAGAATCTGAAGGGGTACAACTTCGATAATAGGGTAGAGAATGCTACTCTTTATAAATGGAATCTTGATAAATATATCATACACATCATCAGGTTTATTAGAAATTCCAATTATAGTGGCACCTCTTGCCTTTATTTCACGAGCACTAACAATATTATTTTGAAAAGTCCTGTCGTCAGGATTGATCATTATCACGTAGGTATTCTTATCAATTAATGCTAGTGGACCGTGTTTCAATTCCCCGGCTACAATGCCTTCCGCATGGATGTAAGACAATTCTTTTATCTTCAATGCTCCTTCAAGTGCAATAGGATAATGGATTGATCTACCTAGGATGTAAATATCTCTCGCATCTTTTAGCCTACTTGCGATACCCTGTATTTCAGTTTCAACGTCTAGAACTTCTCGAAGCGCTTCAACAAGAAAAGCTTTATTGGCTTCGACGCCTAAGCTACTATTGCACAGTCTGTCTACCATGGTATAAATTAGAAACAACTGAGCAGTGAAACTTTTAGTTGCAGCTACACCTATTTCGGGCCCACACTCGATATCCAGAAATGAATCGCTTATTCTGGCTAAAGACGAAGTTGGACTGTTCACAATAGAAAGTATCTTAGATCCCATCTGCTTTGCATCCTTTACAGCCTGCATAACATCGGCTGTTTCACCGCTCTGAGAAAGGGCAAGTAAAACTGAAGAATTATCCATCCCATCAAAGGTATATTGAAATTCGCTTGATACTATAGTTTCGGAGTGAATTTTTGCAAAATTTTGGAGCAAATATTTAGCGATTAAAGCACAATGATAACTTGTTCCGCTCGCTGTAAGAAATACATTCTCAGAATTTCTCAGGATATTACAAAATTCTTCTATCTTGTCAGAATTTTTGGCTCCTGCTTTTTCAACTACCACAGGTTGTTGATGTATTTCTTTTAGAGTATGAAAAGCATATTTTCCTTTCTCTATTGCAGCTAGTTCCCAGGCTACTTGTGTGACTGCTCTATTCACAATATTTCCGTCTACATCAAATATCTGAAGATTTTTAGAATCGATTATCACGATGTCTCTATTATCTAGGAAAATAGCCTTGTCAGTGTACTCGAGAAATCCTAGAACGTCACTTGTCATGAAGTATCCATTATCGACTAACCCAATAATAAGAGGTTGATCGTATCTAGACCCACATATACTGCCATCTTCAAATGCGGCAACAAATGCATAAGTTCCTTTAAGCTTTTTACATGTTTCAATCACGGTTTTCTTTATATCGTTTTGCCCAGCATTACAACTTTCGAAAAGATGTGCGATTACTTCACTATCGGTATCGCTCTTAAAAATATGACCCAGGTCAATAAGTTCTTTTCTTAACTCTTGATGATTTTCGATGATCCCGTTGTGCACAATGGCTACACTATTCGTACAACCATAGTGAGGATGAGCATTTTCGTCAGTTACTCGGCCATGGGTAGCCCATCTTGTGTGCCCGATACCTGCATGGCCAGGCATTGTTCCAAAGTCGAACTGGTTAGTTACATTGGACACCTTGCCTACGCCCTTTTTAACGATAATCTTGCCATTATCTATTATGGCTATTCCTACGCTGTCATAGCCTCGGTATTCCATTCGTTTAAGACTATCCACTAGCAGTGGCGCTACATTCAACTGACCCTTATAACCGATAATCGAACACATGAATGACAATCATAACGAATTACTTCATTATTACTCTATACCAGAAATAATTGAACATATCTCTTCTTTAGGCTAATTTTTTATATTATCCTCCCCAACTAGGAGATATACCACTATCCATTCAATAATTTGTGCTTTAGGAAAAAAACCTCCGAGTTAGACTTTGCGTTGCTCCTGGAGCTAGAATGCGTTTTTAAGAACTATCGAGACGAATACCGACCATAAAGCAATATGAGGTATCTTGTATGGTTAAGAAATATTGTCGGCAGTAGCTGTGTGTCTTTATCCAATATTGTTTTCAAAAGCAGGTACAAAGCAAAGAATAAAACTAAGAACCATAATATAGCTCAGAGCCAAATATCCAGTCTTTAAGCAGTATCATTTTTAAGTCTCCGCTTACTTTATGATTTAACAAAATTTAGATAAATAATAGTTGCTGACTGCAATCTAAAAGAATTCTTTTTCTGCTTTGTTTTAGAAATATTTATTGTTGATATTGG
>JBPCNB010000540.1:0-2002 GCA_051001675.1 Nitrososphaeraceae archaeon
ACGTTTACTTGTCACCACCAACATCAACGTTTCAAAATCCCTCTACAACAGGCGATAAAATTTTTGTAGATAGTTCAATTGGGATAGAAAATAGCCGAGACTTAAACAATGCTGGCTTGCAAGGGGGAGAAAATATTCTTGATGCTGATTCAAGTCTGTATCGAACAAATGGTAATTATACTATTACCTCAGTTCAACCCACTACAAGTCAAATTACGGAACCACATAGTGGTTTTCAACCCTTCATCTATTCATCTACACCAGAAGAAGTTGTTTATCCATCATTTACTTTGATGCCACTGATAAATGCAACTAAAGATCTATCTCCAAACCTATCTCAATCTTCCCATTACCTTTACTCAGGAGATATGACAAATTTTGATAATACAAGAAACAACAATGCCATTACTGATGGCCCATTGAACAACATCACTAATACAAATAGTCAAGCACCTTCGTCATTGGATCCTAACTTCAATCTAACTACCCAAGGTGCTTTAGGCTCGACGCTACTTAATACAGATGTTAACAAACCAAGGTCGCTGGTTGTTGAAAATGACACAATTTCATCGTCAACATCACATGCAACCAAAACAACTTCAATAAGCAAAGTCCAAAACGGTACTCTGAGTAACGTAACTACACCTTATTTAGGAGGATCTAATTTTAATTCTACTGATCTTTTTTCTAATGAAGCTAATAGCACTACTATCCTACAATCACGCGGAACATCTTTACCTAACGATGCAGCAATGCTCAACAGTACAACAGACGCATTCTTACCTCCCAACAGGACTGCAGTAGCATTATCACCATCGGAGATGGTTGATGCTCTGAATCAAGTTAACGAGACGGCCTCATGTGATCTACACGTAGCGTTGAAAGAAACTGCGACAATAGGCACTGACTCTGACAGGACATCTGACGCTACAATTGAACAAGAAGATCTAGCCACATCGTCATCAACATCTTCGTGCGATCCAGAGCTAGCTGTATCAGGAAATACGACCTATGTAACATGGGCAGAGGGCGATGAAGAAGATAGGCAGATTTTCTTTGCTAAAAGCACAGATGGTGGTAATAGTTTTGCAGAAGCTGTGCCCATGAGTACCTACGCTCCTTCTGGTTCCTTCAATCCGCAACTAGCTGTTTCAGGAAACAGCGTATATGTGGTATGGCAGGAGGATGATGCTATTACAGGAAATCAAGATATTTTCTTTAAGAAGAGTACAGATGGTGGTAATAATTTCACTGATAAGATCAATTTGAGCAATGACCCTGGCGGATCAGGTGATCCTCAGATACATGTATCTGGTAGGAACTTGTATATTGTCTGGGACGGTACCACTCCTGGAGCCAATGGTATATTTCTAAGTAAGAGTACAGATGGTGGGGATACTTTTAGCAGTACAGCAAAATTAAGTAATAGTAAAGGAATTTCGTTTCTTCCGAAAATAGGTAAAGTATCAGGAAATGATGTAGAAATAATGTGGCGCAATAGTGAAAATGCAAACGATCAAGTCTTCTCAAGAAAAAGTACTGATGGCGGTGCCAGTTTTACCAATATACAGAGATTAAGCGATGATATCAAAAATAGCATATGGGAAGAATTTTCATCTCACCTAAAAGAAATCCCGTTCAATAATGTTGGCCCGAGATAATAACAGGTAGTTTATTAGCAACTGCTTTTTTATGTGCAACATACATCTGTCTGACTCTACCACATAGAAAATATAATGTGTTTCCTATCAACTATTATAAAAATCTGCTGAAATTATTATTCATATTGTTAAGCGTATAAACGTTTGAGCAATATGTTTGGACCTTCGATCGTGATCTCTTGCCATACCACGTAAACGATGGTAGTTGTATTACCAATAGATATATTGACTGTCGGATCAGTTGATCGACTATTGTTATTATTACCGATCAAATTATTTACAGGACCAAAACTATTACCACCATCTGTACTCTTCTTAAAGAAAATATCTTGATTTCCTGT
>JBPCNB010000541.1:0-2544 GCA_051001675.1 Nitrososphaeraceae archaeon
CCCTCATTACTACAGTTTGCGCCTCCACTACATTCATTGCTTTGATCGATTTCTTGATCGATATCTATGTCGGAGTTATCGTCATCTGTGTCTTTGCTTCCATCATCATCATCTTTCCCATCACCATTATCATCCCCATTTCCATTGTTGTTGTCGTCATCATAACTAACGCTTATTTCAGATTGTTTTAATACATCTTGAATATCTATACAGATATGTTGGATTTTGCCATTATGAGTTACTGCGTCTGCAGTAAACGATCCTATGGCTTTGACAGTATCGCCAGCCAAGTCGCCTGTATCTACGTCGTCAATACTCACTTCGTTGCCTCGTATACTGAGAGGATAGTTTGTATCGAATGCTTCATTGTCTGAGGAACTTCCATCAACTTCATAATCTGAACCACTACAATCACTAGAGACATCGCCTGTCAAATCAAGCACATGTGTATGTAATTTATCATTTTTTGATTCATCATAATCATCAAGTCCGATATCAGTAATAGCTACAAGAACATTATTTACAAACTCATCTCCTACATCAGTTAGCACAGCATATCCAAATCCACTATTACCTTTTTCTGAAGGGATATTGCCTCCTGTTCGTATATCTACATCTATGTTTCCATTCTCAGTTACAGTAGCTGATCTTAGTTGTAGATAATTTTGGATGGCAAATGCTGTATTGCTACTAACAGTCGTTCCGGTTACTGTTAGAGCTAAAATAGCTGCTAATGACACTGTTAACAGTATCTTTTCTTTCATTAATATGAAAGTCTAGCAGATTTCAAATATATAAAAAGCTAGAGTATTTTATTGCAGATCTTTTTCTTGAACAAAAATATTCACTATTGAGACAGTAGTATAGCTGCAGGTTATCTATTAGAATAATATTCTATGTTAGTTTTCCAATACTCTGAAGCCCTTTTTGTATTCTTCTATTTACTCTATTTATTTTCAACAGGTGTAGTCCTTAGACGGAAGTAATACCTATCTATCGATCCAGATTGCCTATAAATGATGCCCTGTCCATGGGTCTAGATGGTATGTGTAACAGTAAAGAAGCATGGGAGTATGGCTGTGAAAGTAGCTATTATACCTAATGAGTTTGTATAAACCATGGTGATTACTCCTTAATGCCTACAATGTATATTAGGATTAGCAGCTGAATAAGACAATCAACTTTCAAAAAAGCAAATCTTTGCTATCTATTTGGTTTCTGATAGTGTTGTTTTAGACCCGATTGTAACTATTGGTCTTATTTGAAAGACATAAGCGTTCAAACTATTTTCGGGCTTCAGCATGGCTTAGTCTTACAAAATCTGGGACCTTACATACTGATGCTCCTATAAGTTCGCGCAAACATCTACCACCTTCACTTCGACTGAAAAACTTGACAAGACAAAGGGGCACATACGAGGTTCATCATAAATCTGGATAGCTAAGTACACAAATTGTGGGAATGGAAATAGTTACCCGAAGTTCAAACAGCTTACACGTACCACGGTTCAATAAGATGATATTCCCTTTTTGTGTTTCCTCAGTTTCCTTCGTTCCACCTTCGATTATGGTGAACGAGTATAATTGTAGAATGACGCATATAGGTTATGCTTATATAACTTCAAACTAATAACGCGAGTGTGCAAACTTACCATGTCAAGTTTTTGGGCAGTATGAAATCTGTATTCTCATTTACTATGAGACAGAGGACAATTATAACAGTAGCACTTGCGGTAATGGTCATTTCTTCTTATTCATTATTAGCTCCTCTTTCTCCTCTACCGCAACTCTTAACAACTACTTATGGACAACAAGATCTGCAGGTCATTAAATCCAGAAACCTGGAAATAGATCTGGGTGACAATTTAACAACTACAGCTCAGCTAACTTTGCCTGTAGTAGGTCAAGGACCATACCCCGGTGTATTGCTCATTACTGGTTCTGGTGCTGAAGACATGAACGAAACAGCAGGCTTTGTTCGTGTTAATGAAAGTACAGGAGAGAAAGATTATCCACCCGTACCATTCTTTCAAATAGCTGAATATCTATCTGAAAGAGGGTTTGCGGTACTTAGATATGACAAAAGAGGGATAGGAGAAAATCATACAATCCTGGATTCAAATGTTTGGGGAAACCTAACGATTGATGATTTAAAACAGGATGCAGAGAAGGCACTTGGTGTGTTAATGCAGCAACCAGAAGTGGATAATGATAAAATTGCAGTATTAGGTCATAGCGAAGGTACCATTTTAGCACCAAGAGTCGCCATCGATAATCCTGATAAAGTTAACAATATAGTACTTATGGGAGCACTAGCTCAGAATATGTCAAATATACTTCACTTTCAAACGGTAACCCTACCACTTCTATACGCGAAAGAAGTATTGGATAAAAACGGTAACGGGTCGCTATCATTGCAGGAAGCGTCCAAAGACTTGGTTTTTGAACGTCTGATTGGAGGAAATATCAGTGTGATTCTAACTCGGAGTCTCCCAAATGGTACTATATTCTTGAATCCGGAATACAACCGCAACAATGACACTCT
>JBPCNB010000542.1:0-17670 GCA_051001675.1 Nitrososphaeraceae archaeon
GCATAGGGGTTAACCCTATTGGAGACTGCGCAGCATATACTATTACCTTAAGCATATCCTCCAAATTCCTGTATTTTAAATAGATTGTAGAAGATGGTTCATTTTGGTTTTTTTGCGGCATAGAACAATAATTAACAGAACTATTGGGTTATTAGACCTTTTCTCTAAGGCTGTCGTGATATAAAAAGTATTAAAAACAGGCGTAGGGTCCGTAGTTAAAAGTCAAGTTAATTAGTGTTGACACATTCGGAACTGTCTGTTGCAATAACGGAACTGTATCGTACCAATCTTCGGTAAGTAGCGACATTCGCCTAAACCCTGAACTGGGACTTACCACGTAAATTCTAAGAAATCCCAGGACATCCTGATTAACACCGACGAAATAAACAACTCACAAAATATGAAACGCTGGGACATAAAAAAAAGTGATTACCGGGTTCTTTTAATTTTTCCATATATCCACAACCCCACTCCAACTATTATTGCCAAAATAATAAGCATGATGATTATGGGCGCGAGGATTTCTATTAGAAAGACGATGATTGCGATTATTACGATTAGCGCTATTATCCCGACGATAATTGTTCCCCATCCCAAATTAATACGGCTGTAATGTCATAACACTACTTATAAAGTGTAGGTAGTGTGCATAGTTAATCAGCGATTGCAGAATCTACCAAACTAACGAAATCATCAGAAATATAGCCCGTCATTTCCTTTTGATTGTTAGCAATAGAGATACATGGCTTCAATGATTGATCTTATCTATGGCGTATCCATCATAATGTCCTGTCCATGATTATTATCAAATTCACTATGGTATTGATTACATACTTATATTACGGCGGATCGTGACATGTAATAGAACTAAATGAGCATTAGTGACAAGTCGAGGAAGGCCATGGAAAGCCTTGGCTTGACGAGTTACGAGATCAAAGTTTATCTCACGCTCTTGGAGACAGGCTCTTTGACGGCTTCTGATATAAGCAAAAAATCAGGAGTGCCATATTCAAAGATATATGAAGTTTTGAATAGTTTAGAAGATAAAGGGTGGTCAGAATCCAACAGCTCGAGACCACAAAAATTTTTTCCAAAGTCACCTCTAACAGCACTTGAAGCAATGAAAATGCGTATAGAAAGCGGCATCAGAGATAGCAAGAATATGATTATGAGTGAATTGATGCCAATCTATGAAAAAAGTGGTATTAGAGAGCGACCAGAAATATGGGTTGTTATGGGAGTTTATAATATAGCTGCAAAAATCGGAGAAATTATTCAGACCTGTCAACATGAATTATTGATTGCCTTACCACAAGTAGATGAGGGTATCGCAAGACCAATACAGCCAACTTTAAGAATGTTACAGGAAAAAGGTGTAAAAATAAATGTACTCGCTTCAGAAGAGACAAAACCGGATACAGTGCGAGCCATTTCTAGGGTTGCGGAGATCAGACTAAAAAACAATATGTTTGGAGGAGGGGTAATTGGCGACAGCAAACATGTAATGATTTTACTTAGCGAGGGAAGGAGCGAAAGTGGGGACTTTGAACCAACTGCCATTTGGGCAGAACATATAGGTCTTGCAAAATTTGCAAAGGACTATTTCCATTACTTATGGGCTGATGCAGATAGTACGGGAGAAAATCTTACGGATATCAATAGCCGCAGAAAAAAAGATCATAACTAGAATAGAAATATCTTTTTGACGCAGATCTTGAACTTATATTATCAGTCAGGTACATAAGGACCAGACTGTCAACAAAAGCATTATTCCTTGAAGATGGCTTTATATTTTCGCCTTACTTATCGAGTCAGCGGACAAACGATGACGAGACTAGCCCTACGGATGAAATATGTCGATGAAGTAGATCTTGAGTTAGGAGTTTGTCCGCCTATTCATAGTGCTCGAAATAAATGTTTAACACAAAATTTCATGCATTATGCCTCTGACCTATCACTTGAATCGTATCCAGCGAAATTTGACTCCGAAGCGACGAGAACAAAAAAAGATGTTTTCTAATTCAATTATAATATGAAGAGTAGTATCATAAGGAGTAGGATATGACTATAATAATAATAATACAATCAAATTAGTTATGTCACAAACTTGATAAGTGGCGAATCTGAGTTTATCAACACATTGGTTCACATAGAAGCCACTGCATCACTTGAGAGTTTTAGGAATTTTATCATTATTAGCACCTGCAGATCCTTTATCCCCGAAAGCTATCTGCGCGATTACGAGGTATTTCCGGAACGCGAGGAAGGTCCAGGAGAAATATACATAGAAGCAGCTGATAAAGTAACATTGAAAAAAATCCGCGAGATGACATTTGTAAATGTCAGAGAGATTCTTGGAATAATATACTCTTCTAAGAGCGGAAATACCCAACTCAAATGGCGGCAAACACGAAGAAAGTCCGGCAAGGTATCTGGTGATGCATCCTCCAACGCTTTAGTAAATTTAGTAGAGTCAGGGGTGCTAACACAAGAATGGGTGGACAATTACTTGACATCTGCAAAAGATAAAGGCAAGGACAATACTTCTGTCACAAGTGAAAATGTAACTTAAGACATACAGAAACGGAAAACCCAAAGGAGTAATAAAGTAAGATTTTATGATAGTAAAAGAGGTCATGGATTCTTCTGGCAAAGCATATATTGTGATCCCGGAAGATGCCGATGACCTTTTTAGTTTAAGAAGGATTATAGAAAACGGCGACTATGTGATTACAGATTCAACTCGTGTCATAAAACAGGTAGGAGAATATACAAGACCAGATAAAGGTGAACGCATTAAGGTAAGGGTTTCAGTTAGGGTTGAAAATATTTCGTTCGATCAATCAATAGATAGATTGCGAGTAGCTGGGATTATAACAGGCTCCAGTAACGAGTTGGTGTCAAAGGGAACCCACCACTCTCTGACACTAAGAGTAGGTGATTCTATAACGATTGATAAGGATCGAAAATGGAATAATCTTGAAGTTAACATTTTAAGAAAGTCTGGAGATGGGTCCGATTTTGTTCTCATTGCCATTGACACCCAAGAAGCGGCAATAGCAAAGGTCTCTGGAACCCATCTACAAATAATCCCTAATATATATTCTGGAAAAAGCGGTAAACGATATCCTCAATCTACGAAAAAAGATTCAAACACAGAAGCTTTCTTCGAAGATATTTCACGAACGATCGCTAGTTTAGTTACAGCAGGAGAAGACAGACTGATAAGAGCAATTATATTTGGTCCTGGTGAAACAAAACGTAGGTTTCATAATTTTTTAATCAACTCAAAGGAGCTATTAGAAAAAGATATGTTTACGACGGTCGATGGCGTTGATGTGGCAGGAGAAGACGGAATTTATGTATTTCTAAGGTCTTCGGCAATGAAAGACGTTATGAGCTCGAGCAAGCTTGCAGCTGTCTCTTCTATACTTGATGAGATAATGCATCTTGTTCAGAAAAGTGAGATCAAATTTGCTATGGGAATGCAGGAAGTCCGAAATGCCGCTTCAATAAAAGCTATAAGTCATCTTGTACTTTCAGACTCAATTTTCAATACAGCCGCTGAAAGTGATGTCATTAAACTATTAAACACGGTAGAGGGCCAAGGTGCAAAAACTTATGCCGTGGACTCATCTACTGATATTGGGATGAGAGTATCTGCTTTGGGAGGAATAATTGCCTTACTCCGCTACACATTCCGCTGAGAGTATTTATTGTAGAATCTTCAAAAGGCAGAATATTAGGAACGAATACTTGTTTGCTAAGACTTTTTACTTCTTCCTGACTTCTTTTTGCTCTTATCCTTTTTTTTTGTGGCCTCGACTAACCATAATAGATAGCTTTCGGAGACTTTATTCATCTTTAACTCGACTATTTCTGGCACCTCGTACGGGTGTGCTCGTTTTATATTAGATTTCAATTCCTCTGCGGTCGAGGACGTAGTTTTAAAAAGGGCGATGTACTCGATTTGATCTTCAAGTTTGTTATTCCAATTGTACAGTGATCGGACTTTTGTTAAACTAACGCATGCACACAACTTCTTGTTGATTAATTGCTCTGCTACGGATATAGTAGATTCTTCGTCAGGAAAAGAGGACAGAACTATAACGCCAGATTGCTTGTTTTGGATTTTCATATAATATCAAATCAAAAATAAGTAGACGGTTTCATTTATTTTGACACCCTCCTTAGTTGTTGTTGGTTTTAACAATCAATACATATAATTCGTAATAAGCATATAGTTGATATAACAATGGATTTAATTGTGACTAATTTGGCAACTGAGAAGAAACGAGGAAGAAAAAATGGTAAAATAATTCTTTAGAAGCCATACTACTGTGAGCGTTCGCCTATAGAAGATCTTGAACCCAAGTTCTGGCCAAACGATCCTATTGGAACATCTGGGAAGGTCTCATTCACCCGCTGTTCAGCCACTGCACTTGCCTCTGATAAGATTTTATCTACATCGTCATCGTTAGCATCATAAGCAATCGTTGTATTCCCTATGCCTGCTGCATTCGTCATGATGTCAGTGAAAACTCCATTGATTTCTCCTAACTGTGTATCTACTTCAGGCATTACTCCAGAGAGTCCTGATCTCAGATTTGTAAGTGAGCCCATAGCAGGTCCTAATGCTGCCATTACATTCCCTACATCTATTGTGGAGTCAAGTCTTAAATGAACCTGATTTAAAGATGTCTTTAATTGTGATATCATCTTAGAGCTTTTTCTAACTTGTGCTAATTCATTTGACAATACTTTACTCTCTTGTACGTCATGTTTTTGCATATGGCTAACCACCTGGTTGAAAAGTGATTTCTCTCTTCCATTTAATTTGTCAAGAATGGTATCTAATTTTTGGTTTTGTGATTGAATCCTATTTTTCGCAAAGTCTATTCGCGGTTTTAGTGGCTGAGGTGTTCTTATAGCGTCTCTTATTTTTTCTGACGTATTTAATCTACTTTTGTCCTTAACCCAATTAGTACTAAAACTTGTCATTATCTGCAGCTCGTAATTGATAAAGATTATTAAATTATTGCAGTGTTACAATAGAATAACTAAGTAGTAATATTTTCTACACATAGCAGTTGAATTAACAGGAGCAAAATTTAGTTATCTGACCCAACGCCATCTCATCTGCCTTAGATTGATGCATATAACTTTAGTCCAAATCAATCCTAGGGTAGCTTAGCGTGAAAATTGTTCAATAATAACAAATTTAATGAGACTATTAGAATGTTTGACAATAAATAGAGATTGTCTGGATTCTGTACTGGACAAAAAGGATAAGAACATCCTCGATGAGAGGACAATGATATATTGATCCAGTTCTTTTTGTTATATTGCTGTTGTTCCAATACATCTCTCAAGTTCGATAGTTACCTCACAATAAATTGGAAAAGCGTGACAAGAATAAGCAGTTGGCCTAACACTAGAGACAGAACAAGTCCACCAAAAGAATAGAGCTTATGGATCTTTCTAGAGAAACTGGAATTCTAGTATATCAACATAAATTCAAATATATTCATGAAGGCATGTATTAGTAATGTTGATTTCAAGCTGGTCGTGTAATAAGTAAGTTAAATCAATTAGCTTAGTTTGTCAGTTTTAATTAGATTAAAGATTCCTTGTCAATATGTAGAGCACAGGGGAAAAAAGAACAGATGGAGACTGATTTTATCAAGAGCCAGCAAATATCATATTATATTATTTAACAATTTCGCTGCAGAAATATTAGCAGGTTGCAACTTTGAATAAGTGGCTCCTACTTAAAAGCAAAGATACGGTTTTAAAGTCGGGGCTAGATTTGCATTAGTAAACCGCACCGACAGATTCCTTCTTTTCTCTAGATAGTTCGCGGTATCCTTCTTTATCTATTATGACCGCGTTAATATTGTCTCCAGTACCCGCATTACGCCTAATAGCAGCTGCAATTGCTTGTATGGCTATTTTATAAGCTTCATTTACACTCAGGTTCTCCTTAAATTCAGACTCAAGATATCCATAAGCTACAGGAGAACCACTTCCTGTAGAGATGAATTTTTCGGTCGTGATTGATCCAAAGAGATCGATATTATATATCTGTCCTCCCACATTATCAAAACCTGCGAGAATAATTTGCACATAGTAGGGATAATAACGCTGGTTGAACAATACGTTGGAGCATAACCTTGATGCAGATTTAATAGGCATAAGTTCTCTATTTGTAAGACGATAAATATTTGCATTATATCGCATAATGTCGACAAGGTTTTGGGCATCTGCCACACCACCAGCGATCGTCATGCCCATGTGTCTATCAACCTTCTGAATTTTCATTACATGTCTATCGGCAATAAAGAAACCTGCACTTGCTCTAGTATCAGCAGCAAGTACTATACCATCATTACATATTAGAGCACAAGTCGTGGTGCCTTTCTTAATTTGATCTGCAATATGTTCAAAATGGTTGTTACTGTCCTGTTGATGAGAATACATCTACATGGATACCTCTATTTCTTACTAATTTAAGTATTATCAATAATTACTTTCTGGCCACACATTCCTAATATTATATATAATTGTATATCTCTTTAGCTATAAAGATGTAGAATGTATGCTAACGACGACATTTGACACCATTTGGAATAATCATATAGTATACCCTCAAGGAAATCATCGTAACCAGGAGAGTAGTCCATCACTGATTTACATTGATCGCCATCTGATCCATGAGGTCACTTCACCACAAGCATTTGAAGGACTCAGATTGAGTGGTAGAAAAGTTAGAAGGCCAGATATAACTTTTGCCACAATGGATCATAATGTACCTACAACCAATAGATCTCTTCCAATCATTGATCAAATCTCTTCTATACAAATTCAAACATTAGCACAGAACTGTAGGGAGTTTGGGATTACTCTTTTTGATCTTGCCAGCCCTGATCAGGGCATAGTACATATCATTGGGCCTCAATTAGGCATCACACTTCCCGGAACAACTATCGTGTGCGGTGATAGTCATACTTCGACTCACGGTGCATTTGGTGCATTTGCATTTGGAATCGGTACAAGTGAAGTTGAACATGTGCTGGCTACTCAGTGTTTATGGGTTGACAAGCCACAGACATTTGCAATAAATATATCAGGTATACTAAGAAACCCTCATACCATCACAGCCAAAGACATCATACTTTCAATCATTAGAAAGATAGGAACTGCGGGAGCCACGGGTACGGTTATAGAATATCGCGGCAGTATTATATCCAAACTTTCTATGGAGCAGAGGATGACAATATGTAACATGTCGATTGAAGCAGGAGCTAGAGCGGGATTAATCGCCCCTGATCAAATCACTTTTGATTATCTCAAGGGACGAAAGTATGTGCCGAGAGAGGAAGAATTTGAGAAAATGGTCACTTTCTGGCAAGAGCAATTCAAGACTAATAGGAATGCTCAGTTTGACAAGTCCATCACCGTAAGCATTAATGGAATCGCACCTCAGGTTACATGGGGAACTAATCCTTCTATGACAGTGGACATCACTGAGGCAATTCCGGACCCGGAAGAATTTTCAAAAGGTAACGAGAACGAGATAAAAGCTGCGAGACGCGCTTTACAATACATGGATCTTAAACCCGGGGTTCACATTACCGACATTCCAGTCGATCGTGTCTTTATTGGCTCATGTACCAATTCCAGGTTAGAAGATCTAGTAGAGGCAGCTATTGTTGTCAAAGGACGAAAGGTATCCCCAAAGGTTCGAGCCATGGTAGTACCTGGCTCCCAACAGGTAAAGTTAGACGCAGAACGGTTAGGACTGGACATAGTTTTCAAGGACGCAGGTTTTGAATGGCGAGAATCAGGCTGCAGTATGTGTCTTGGCATGAATCCAGATGTGTTGGCTCGAGGCGAAAGGTGTGCAAGCACATCGAATCGCAATTTCGAAGGCAGACAAGGGACAGGAGGACGAACACACCTTTTGAGTCCAATTATGGCGGCGGCAGCCGCAATTGAAGGCCATTTTGTGGACGTAAGGGAATGGTTTTGAACAATTCAAGTGAATTATGAAATGGAGCCCCTTCGTAAAATCAAAAGTAAAGCAATCCCTTTAGATATGGTAAATGTAGATACAGATCAAATAATTCCAAAGCAATTTCTCAAGCTCATTCACAAATCAGGCTATGGGAAATACCTTTTTTACGATCGTAGATTTGATAGCGATGGAAAGCCACGGGATGATTTTGTCTTGAATTACCCAAAGTATGATGGGCTACAAATTCTACTTACTCGTGATAATTTCGGAAGTGGAAGTTCTCGCGAACACGCGGCCTGGGCTATTCGCGATTATGGAGTCAAGGCCATTATTGCACCATCATATGCCGACATTTTTTACAATAATTGCTTCAAAAATGGAATATTGCCGATTAGAATAGCCCAACATGAGGTTGACTATTTATTCAAAAATATTGATAACATAGAGATGGAAATTAATTTAGCTGATCAAAAGATAATCGCTACGGATTCTGGAAACTCCAGAATTATCCATTTTGAGATACAGGAGTCCAAAAAGAGGATACTGCTTAACGGACTAGACGAAATAGGAATTACATTACAATTTGATAGCCATATTACGGAGTACGAGAATAGAAAAGGCATAAAAACATCATTGTATACAAGTATCTAGTTTTTGGCCTACTCGTAAGAGTAATATTAGCCCTCTCATCCAAAAGCAAGAGTCAATATGGAATAAAGACTTTGAATCATTGAACCAAAAAGATCTGTTTCAACAGACACGGAACAGAAGCACCTTACATAATAGAATACATTTTTGTAATTAAATACATGCTTTGAAACAATATACATCCGCAGATAAACAGAAGACTGTTTGGTAAACCGCGGCGATGATAACTGTGGAAATGGCCCTACCCTATTGACAACAGAAGTATTACTTATAATCATATGATAGAGTAGGGGATAGACCGTGCGAATAAGTACTAGCGCAAGTCCTTCTCATTTATCTTAATAACTTGCGCACCATAAAAACCGGAGTAGCAATCCACATTGAGCTAAGAATTAATCCACTAGCCTAATTATTGTTAGATATAACATGTCACAAATATTTTGGGCATTCTATCAACGAACTGAATTCATACTATCAGATTTCATCCATGCCAAACTTATGATAACACTGATTGCATTTAAACTTCTCCTTGCCCGGATTTCCAGATACAACCTCAAGTTGACTCTTTGTTCTACATTTCGGACATTTACCATAAATAGTTTTTCTAGGCAACTGACGAGTATTCAACACACAGTCTATTAAGAACTTCTATGCATCAGGACATGTGAAGTTCATAGACTGGTTTCCCTACTATCAGGACATCAGACAACAGTTTGGATACAGTACAGAAAAAGATCAACAAGCGGCTAGGATACTTTCGAGCATGATAAAAAGAAAGGCCCTTGATATAAAAGTACTGCAAAGAAAAATCGCTGGAAAGCAAACAATTGTTATAGGTGCAGGTCCAAGCTTGGAGAGGAATGTTAGATATCTGAAACAAAGGGAATATCGAAAGTACGTAAAATTAGTGGCTGACGGAGCAGTTCAAGCACTTATTGAAAACAAAATAAAACCGGATATCGTTGTTACCGATTTAGACGGGAACTTGTCATTTTTGCAAAAAGTCGAAAAGCTTGGAGGAATAATGGTGGTACACGCTCACGGAGACAATATCGATATGCTCAAAAAAGTAATCCCAAAGTTACATCATCTTATTGGCACTACACAAGTAATGCCCACGGAAAATATTTATGACTTTGGAGGATTCACTGATGGGGACAGATGTGTATTTTTGGCAGAAGAATTTGGAGCCCAGCAGATCATACTCCTTGGAATGGAATTTGGCACTCAAGTAGGAAAATATTCGAAAAATACAGTCAAAGATATTGAACTAAAAAAAAGAAAAATGCAAGCAGGCAAGAAATTATTGATTATGCTTGCCAAACGTTCCCAATCTCAATTGTTCGATACATCATCAAGACCAATTAAAGGATTCAGATATTTTCGAATGCAAGAACCAAACGTATAGTATCAATTGTCTATGAGAAATCAATATTCACCTCTTTTTTTGTAATAGATAAATCCTTGCTTATGTGATTCAAGTACAAGTAAAATAACGTATCATGATCTATATCCGTTCTTAATGTAGTAAAGTCCATCCATACTAGTAACTCTGAATAAATATAATCACATTAGGTCTTGAGGCAATTATAATATTATCTAGTCATGATGTGTATAGAAAAAGGAATTATTTCTATATGATATAATATCAAGGAACTAAAGCGGGTTGATTCAGCAGGGGATTGTTTCTATAGGCCGGTTGAGGCCAAGGATGCAGGCATAGAAAGTGGGAAGGTTGTCTTATCTGAAGAAGACATAGCAAGAGAGATTCTAAAAAACGAAATGGTGAGAAAAAAATTGTTTTAAGGGCGTTAGTTAAAAATAATGTTTCTGTACCGGGATTAATAAATGACGCGAAGAGAAGCAAATGTCCATATTGCCAGTTTTATAATAAATGGATAAATCAGGATTCCGAAACTGGCGAAGCCAAGAAGATGGCAAATGAAATAGATTTGCTGGATATTAAAAGCATTGTCGATTTTAGGTCGAGTATAATAACTAATCTGTATGTTTATTTTTGCTACAATATTAATGAGCCTATCTAGTGATCGGCTAGGAACAAAAGGGGGCAACAAACAATTCAAATGCAGAGACCATCCTAATGGCAACTGCCTCAATTGTTCAATTCCTGAAGAATACAACTGACTAGGAATGAAAGCACCGTCCTTGCAAATGGATCTTTTTTCCTGAATGAAACAGCGGATTAAAATATATAACAACATAGGGTCACACATTATGACTATAAACTTGAACGACGTTTTCACTTTGTGTAACATCTATAATAGTCCATCAACTCAATATTACTATGCCATTTGAACAGGAGGATGATCTCACTGCAAACGTGGATGAAATTGGCCGACCTTCTGAAGAGAAAGATTTTGAACGAAATAGGCTGGTGGATACCAAACGCAAGAATACCGATAGTTTGCTTAAATTCTCACCATCAAGCCAACTTTTTAGTAGTATCGTGGGTTACCATGATGTTAAAAGATTATTCCACTTATCATTAACATCTGAAAAACCCGTTCATGTGCTATTAGTAGGGCCTCCGGCATCTGCCAAAACGCTTTTCATGCAGGAGTGTATGAAACTTCAACGGTCTTACTTTACCCTAGGCAGTCATAGCACCAAATCGGGAATGATTGATTATCTATTCAATAATCGTCCCAGGTATTTGATTGTAGATGAGATCGAACATATGCCTATAAAAGACCAAACTTCACTTCTAAGTCTTATGGAATCGGGTATGATTACCGAAACCAAATTTCAGAAAACTCGTAAAACTCAGCTAAAGACATGGGTGTTTGCAACTAGTAATGGAACAAATCGGATGTTGACTCCTTTGCTTTCAAGGTTTGTTGTACTTCATTTCAAGCAATACAAGTATGTAGATTTTCGTGAAGTTGCTGTACATATGCTGTATCTTGAGGGCATCACCGAAGAAATTGCAGCTTCAATAGCAGATGCGGTATGGCACAAGATGAAATCCAAAGACATCAGGGATTGCGTAAAAATTGGCCATTTAGCTAAAAACAAGGAAGAAGTACAATGGTTGATTGAAACACTTAAGAATTACCGAAAGTAATGAACTATTAAAATGAAACCGGTTAGTCACACAGCAAAGCAAATAATAATAAGCTGACGATAATCGAGGAGAGTCAGGCGCCAGCTTCTCGTTTACTCTTCCGCTAACCCATTCGTCAAATAAATAACCCTGAATACGCGTCTAAGATAAGATTTCAGTCATGAGTATCCCAACAAAATTGTATTGAATTTCACTTGCACACATACAGCAATCATTGTCAGTATGAATGGTTCTGCGATTTATGCTGTCTTAATTTCCTAAAGGTTGCGAATCTGTTATTACATTTTTCACATTTCCATTGATTTGCTCTCGCTTGCTCATATCTATTGTATAATTGTGATCCCGTTTTGTACATTCGTGTATCAATATTAAAGTTAATAGGGTTATAGTTGACTTTATATCTTAGTTTTGATGAATCTATTTTCAAAGTCTAATTTACCAACTACGAGTTATCTTCATCTTTTAAAAGGAAAATAGTTAGCTATGTGTCGCGAATTTAGTTAATGTATTTTCACCAGACCTTCTGCAAACATCATATCATAATTTGCAAATAATAAAAAGATTCCTCTTTGGCTTGATTTCATTCCTGATTCAAAGAGTATGATTTGCCTTTAAATCTTTTGTGTATCAAGCCTATTTCAAACAAGACAACATACAAAATTTATAGTTTTCAGTAACATCTATTTCAGAGATTTACAACTTTGACTAAGTATTAGGTAACCAGTAAATCGCCTTCCAAAACGACGACACAGTTTTATTCAATGGGAATGCAAGAAGTCAGGTAGTGGTCCTAAAACATGCTCTTTGGAAAGCAATATCATGCTCAACCTGGTGCAAGATGGAAATAAAAACAGATATTATCCCAAAACCAACTGAATAAGGCCTTGGTTATGCTATTACCATATTTTTAGCTCTAATAATATGACTTCAAACTAGCCGTGTTCGGGCTGGCCGTTCCTTTATCCTGCCTTCTTTTTATCGACGTCACCATCCATCAACGTAGTACTAATAGTCCACGGAAACCGTTTACCAATGATTTTATTCCAATCAATTTTTACTAATAAATATAGAAGAATCACTACAGAAACACAACTAAGGATTAACCATAGGAAAATATTCTGAAAACTAGAAGTCTCAGTAGCTTCTGAAATAATGGATTCAATAGCTGGGCCTCCTAGAATAATTCCTACCCAGACAATGAGTTCATTGTACAATAATTCTCCTGCAAAGACAGCAGTTGCAAATTTCCACGGTTTATACTTAGAAAGACCTAATGTAATGTAAACTAGACTACCAGAAATTGGCGTTACGGCAGCAACAAAAGCTGCTATCCAACCATATTTGCTTAGAAATACTCGAAGTGATGAAATTCTAGCTTTTGATTTATTCGCTATTAAATTTCGACCAGAATAAGAAAGATAAAAAATTATCATTTTTGATAATACTGCTCCAGTAGTGCCAGATAGTGATATCAAATGGGGATCTAAATTCTCGTTTAATGACGCAATTAGAGGGACTGGAAAATATGGAATAGGGAGGAAGAAGAGGATGCCGATAACAAAACTCATCAAGAAAACTCCACTATAACCAAAATACTCATACAAAGCTAGAAGATCATCTAGCGCAACCAACTACACTATAAACAGAAATTTAGCTATATAATCTAATGAGATGATTTATACACTCCATGTGGTTGTCTAAATATTTCTAAACTCATGTTGTTGATCCATTCGTTATCCCCATGGATATAAAGCTCAACTCTGTCTTTAATGTCCGAATATCTTTTCCAGAATTAGAAAGTTTCATACACTGTCATGAGGAAGTTCGAATTCCATTGTACATAAGGCTAGACTAGATAGCAGTAATATCACTTGGGAACAGAAGAGGTCTGAAGAATCCCATGCAGGGGAGCACCACCCCCAAATCCGTCAAGAACTATGATCAATTAATGTCAGGCTGCAATACAATTGCAAAATTACAGAGGACAACTATGCAGACACGGAAATCGGCACAATTTAGCACGCTATGTAGACTTAAAACTATCTGTCAATTTTTTATGGTATAAACTCTTACACTGCGCAGCGTTCACCTCACTGATTTTTCTCACACTTTTCATTCTTTTATTGTCGTATGTAGATTGTAGGAATCTGTAGCATATTGGACATACCTCTTCTACCAATTTTAAGTAACCTTGATGTCCACGGTATAAATTACTTAATATTTATTTGGTTTAGAATATTAAGATTCTATCCGCGATATAGCCGCATATAATAAAACACACAACTGACGACAATGTATATTCAATAATTCTAGCAAGATTAGAAATCCTAAAAACATAATATTTCTTCCTAGGGATCTGGACGTCTCATCCGAGTATTTTTATTGCCTTGTCTGCAATTTTCTTATCACGTTGCTCGATTACAACTTAGATTTTTATGCGTTACTTTCGATTCTTGCTCCCGAGCAATATTGTAACTTACTATAATGTTAGATAGGCCTCGGGGTATAAGCCGCTGGGGATGAAATTAAGGTATTGCTCGCAAGCGGGCCTATTTGTTCAAATTCATCTCATCGCATTACATAAAAAAGGGAGGAATAATGTCAGTAACCACAAGAATCATTACGTTACGTGCTCCTTCTAACATACTCTACCGAAGCTCTATAGACACACGTTTAGAATACTTTTTCCCGAATTCTTCATCCGAATCACAATAAAAGTTGTAAGTGATAACGCAAACCACGAACTTACTTTTCGCATAACTACGCACGAAAACTCGCAATCATTGAAAAATTCAATTTAGGATATCTGGAAAAATCAATACAGAAGGACGAGATATCATCCATATCACAGAGATGAATTTAAACGAAGACTGTATAGGAGTATAGTTAATCGTGCAGACACATTTTCCGTTTACTATTTCTATGGTTTACGCTGCCAAAGTTTACTATTTAATTCCTTGATTCTGTTCCGAACAGTGACTTCAGTTACCCCTGCAGCGTTTGCTATCCCAGCCTGTGTTATATTGTCACCATTCTTAATTGACGACATATAGAGTACTGTTGCTGCTATGCTCATAGGGTGTTTCCCTGCAGATATTTCTCTTTTAACAATTTCTGTCATCATTTTCATAGCTTCACGTGTTGTCCTCTCAGTTAGATTTGCTTTATTTGCAATTTTGGAAATGCATTTCATAGGGTCAGCAATTGGTACTTTTAAGTCAAGTTCAAGCATTAGCATCCTGTAACACCTTGCAATATCTTTGCGTTTTATATTACTATTAACAGCGATATCCTTTAGTGTTCTCGACAATCCTATCTCTCTGCAAGCAATATATACCGCTGCTGTCAATATTGCAGCAATTGTCCTACCGCGAACTAGGCCCCTTGCTTCTGCTTTTCTGTAGATATAAGCAGACTTTTCAACTATCACGTCTGATAGGCTAAGCTTATCCTTTAGTGTGTTAAGATGAGAGAATGCGACCCACAGATTTCTATCGGTAGAACTTTGATGTTGCGTTCTGAAATCCCATGTTCTTAATCTCTTAAAGGTGGTATTCGCAAATGTATCTAATTTTTGTCCACTAGCATCCCTCTTGGTATTTGAAATTACTGTCGCAAGTCCACCGTCATGTCGAGCAAGAGAGACAGGTGCTCCTATTCTTGTTTTTTTATTTTGCTCTTCAGGTGTAAATGCACGCCATTCTGGATTAGCAATATCTTCAAACTTTTCAGTAATCACCATGCCGCAATTACTACAAACAACCTCGCCAGCTTCTAAATCTGTAATAATTGCTGTATTATCTTGATGAAAGCATTCAATCGATGAAATTGCGTTTCTTTTTTCCTTTTTTTTTATATCCGTATTGTTATCTTATACTACTACATCTGGTTATTTAAATGGCTCTGGTGCTATCCAAAGTAAAAGGTCAGAAGAAGGAAATTGTTTGACTAGATCAAACACAGTTCGAATAAAAAGTGCAAGCGATAGCCTGAAGGCTTCGCATCGAGAATTGGAGAATATAATTCTCAATCGAGGGCAGTAGTTTACACCAAATGATATTTATAATAACAACAATAATCCAGTTTGTAAGAGAGGCTATTGCGAAGGGGATTAGAGTTAAGGAGACTTAACTGTTATTTACTGGTGCACGCATTCTATCCATAATTATCTTAATAACCTATATTTACTGGCTATAATTTCATGACATCGACTTGCTTTAAAGGTGAATATAGGTTAAATCTCAGCATATAAATTTAAAGTTCCATCCTGGCCTATTTTCCACTCGTGGACCCTCCCGGAGTTTTGTATTTCTATCACTTTGTCATCTGTGAAAGCGACAATGATACAATTTTGACTTGTTTCATAATATCACGTACTCACACATTTTTTTAAGTTCTTCTGTGAACAAAAAAGTGTTGTGGATATGTAGGACGGACTTTTGGTGGGGTTAATTCCAAAATTTCTTTGTATATCTCTTGGAGTTAACAACACCATAGGTGCATCGGAAAAAATCCATTATTAGCAATCCGATTACTTTAACCATTGGATTTGAAGAAATAAAAAAGCCCCAAAAAAACATAACCTTTCGCTTCGATTCCCGTGGTTGAGGTGGAACCTCAATGGAAATAATGTTACTGCCTAACATAGATTCGATCCGCTATAATAACTAAATTTGCCTTTTCTAAGTTAATTTCTTTCTATACTTCTTCGTCCTCAATTGTGTCCAGCTAAGCCTCATATTAGTTAGTGACTCAAAGTTTTCGTATATATGAGGCCTATTCTGTCTCATTCCTTCTATAACAAATCTAGCTTTTTGCCAGAATGGTTTGGGATTGAACATATCAAAGTATAGATTTTGATCAATCATTTTATGACTAACAAGAACCCCTGATAATTCAAAAAAACCGCAAACTGCAATAAAATTAGATCTTCCAGAAGATGCGCCTGCGTACTTTTCCACGTATTCTTCATAGCTATCGGCGTCAAATTCTTCAAGAAACCATAGAATAGACTGTCTATGATTATCGTATATCTCGTATAAGTTGAACAAAGTACGTGTATCTTGACTAGCATAGCTTTTCCTCAATTTTTCTACTAGTTATTTATGTTGTTCATTTGTTAAAGCCTTTACTACGCATCTCTGATGATACTCTAACGAATTGGCTTCAGACAGATGTACGAGCTATTATAGACATCACCGGATCTGAGTATAAAGATTTCAAAAGTATGCCTTGAAAATAAGTACTGAACCGGATATTATAAGACTTTTGGCACAAGGTAAGAGATTTCCTTTACTTTCAGAGACTTATATCCTTGCTTCCATGAATTAACGCTAAGTATCGTTAGAATATATGACAAAATGAGAGGAACTACGTTGCAGAGCCTATGTTCTGTATTTGTTCACCGTAGCTTCTGCTAAATTGCTATTGCTAACTTAGTTTTCACATCACAATAGGTTTTGGTTTGTGATTGTGATTACTAATAATGACTGCTTCAAGATTAAGACATGGTCGGTCTTATTTTTTGATCATTTTGTTTACTTCTTTTACTAGCTCTTCATTATCGATTGGCTTTCGAATAAACATACTTTTGTCTAACGCATAGTACTCTTTTTTTCTAAATTCCTCATAATACAATTCACTTGCTGTCAGAAAACAGATATTAGCGTTGTTGTCTTTCTTTTTTATTTTGTGATATAATTCGAAACCATCCATCTTTGGCATTTTAATATCAAGGATAATCAAATCATATGAACCAGGCTTAAACTTTGATAACGCTTCCTGGGGGTCATTGAATGTATCGACTTCGAATCCATAATGTTCCAATGACATTCTGCAGAGCATGGTAAGGTCAGGTTCATCGTCAACCGCCAAGATTCTTATTCTTCTTTCCTCATCGTCCATCTTCTAAAACTTCAAC
>JBPCNB010000543.1:0-2054 GCA_051001675.1 Nitrososphaeraceae archaeon
ACCGAAATTAAATTTTATATGGTTACGAGACGATCGTTTGACGGGTTATCTTCTTTATGTCAATTAGAAAAGTGCAAAATATATACTTAAAGGTTAGATTTTTGTTATGCAAATAATGATACCCTAAAAAATGGTTTAACATACAAGCATATTTTGCATGCTATGGATAATCTAATTGCAGGTCCGGTTCGGTGTCCGTTGTGCTAACACTTCTAAATTAAATTTCCTGTATTTTTTGCAAGAGTTTATTCCATATTTAGCTTTTTCTTCTTAGTGTCGTAGTAATCTATTTGGGTCTCACTGGCTGTTTTCAGAAAATTGATATTATTCGAGGAACTGGAGTCTACAGTAGTTTATGTGAAAAATAAAATGAAGTACCACCAATTAGGTTTATTCACTACAACATTGTCGCCCCGATTTTTTGCTGTGCTTCGCATAATGGCACTCCTGGCCTTTGGGACGGGATAGATATAGAAAGTCCATGAAGGTCTATACGTCACCGTAAGGAGTTGAGCGACCGATACCAGGAGCCGACCAACCATTCTTTTTCTCTCTTTATTTTCGATTTGTTAATTTGGCTTAAATTATATCCCTGACAGTAGTGGGAAGTTCATTGGCAGAGGTAACGTCTCCCATAATTGCGATAACCAAATCCTTTATCATCTTATCATACAGCCTCTCGGCTTCGTCTGATACCATAGATTTGTAAGTTTCAACATAGCGGTCCTGGAATGCGTGAGATTGTCCATTGATAGGTGAAGGAGAATAATTTTGATTAGGCGGCACTCTGATTGGGTTTGACGACATCATCAGCAAATTACTATACATATCTAGTTTATTTCTGATCGATTCAACGAGCGAAGCAAGAGCAGTTTGTAATAATACCTTTTTATTGGAGAGAATACTAATGACTTTATCTTCTGCACCGCTCTGGATTTTTTTATATTCTTCATCATCGTCTCTGATACTTTAATAACAAGAATGAAGCAATATTTGATGAAATAATAGCCCCAGATTACATCGATCATGGTCAAACTGCTATTTGGGCTCTCCTGGAATGGGAGTTGCTGGAGCAAAGAATGACCTTAGGAATTCTTTAGATAAATTAGATGACTTGAAGTATGTGGTAGAAGCCTTGATTGCGTCACCAGGTTATCCAGATCTTGTAGGTGCATATTGGAAAGGAGCATTGACACCGAAGTCGACCTGTGATACCCAACCAAATAGTCAAATAATTAACTACAAAGGCGTAAGTATATACCGCATTCAGAATGGAAAAATGGTTGAAACCTGGCACGTGGTTGAGGGTTTGCCACCGAAAATATAGGGTCAAACTCTTCTGACCATTGTTATTAGTTGTTTTGAGTTTGTACTCTGGCTTGGAAATTATTATCATCTCTAATAAAGAAGCCAGTCTGACGTTTTAGGCTATACTACCAATATTGCAGTAAGAATGACTGCACTTGCCAATCCTAATTATATGGTAATAGGTCAACTAGTTTACGATTCTTTAGAGGACAATCAAAAATCTGACTTCCAACAGCTAGATATTTTCCAGAAATATGGAGTAATGTTGACAACAATACGGAGGGAATATTCATAATATTTTTACAAAATAGTGAATTTAAGACTTCTTATCCTCAGTCCTAGTCTGGGAAAAATTGTGTTGTAGAACAGAAGGTTTCCGATGTGATTTCACTTCAATTCTATTAATTAATGATAATGATAAAAAGAACGTTATCATTACCTAAATAATGGCTAGTCTAGTAAAACAGCCTTCACTTTTTCCTATCTTATTGGTTAATTTTGTAAGTACTCTTGGCTTTAGTATTGTTTCGCCTTTTCTATTTTTTTTAGTTATGAAATTTGGGGGTGATGCTATAGTTTATGGACTACTCGCCGCTACTTATCCTGCTTTCCAACTTATTGGCGCTCCTCTATTAGGACGATGGTCGGATATTTTTAGACGGAAAAAAGTTCTTCTATTAAGTAATGTAGGAACGTCAGTTGGTTGGGTTCTATTTCTTTTTGCGTTATTTTTGCCCATTTAGACC
>JBPCNB010000544.1:0-1060 GCA_051001675.1 Nitrososphaeraceae archaeon
CATAATTGACGGATGCCGACTTAGCGGAGCCGCGGTTAATATTTTTAGGCACAATAATGCAAGCAGTCTGGGAAAGCTGATTGAATCCGACAGCAAATCCAAAAGAAAAATCATAATTACAGAGGGAATTTTTAGTATGAATGGCAATATTGCTAAACTTTCGGATATCTGTTTGCTCGCAAAAAATGCAAATGCACTAATCATTCTAGATGATGCCCATGGTGACTTCATTTTCGGCCGACCAAAAAATCATTCGGGTACTGCTGACCTACTCCGAGTTTCTAGACTCATCGATGTTCATGTGAGCAGTTTGAGCAAAGCAATCGGCTGCTTTGGAGGGTACATTGCGACGTCGCATTCAATTAGGGAATTATTGATAAACAAATCCAGACAGCTTATTTACACTTCAGCTCTCCCGTCGCATATCTGTAGAGCTACATTAGCTGCAATTTCTGTGGCGTCAAAGGGCAACTTACAAAAAAAACTTCTGACAAATATCCATTATTTTGTGGATGCCCTTGGAAAACTTGGTTTCTTAGTTGGTGAATCTAGCACCCAAATAATTCCCATTATAACGGGAGACGAAAGGACAACGGTAAGAATTTCCGAATCCTTGTTGAAAATGGGAGTTTTTATTCAGGCTATAAGGTACCCTACTGTAAGCAGGGGATGTGCTCAATTAAGAATATCGCTTACTGCAGAACATGATAGAGGCGAACTTGACTTTACTCTATCTTGTCTGGAGAAAACAAGCAAGAAATACAGACTGATTTAATCTATGTTCAAATGTAGTTTATGGCTACTCTGTATACTAATAACAATGAATTAGTGATCTCCGTCACTCCGGATAGGGCTTTGTTTCAAAACTCGAGTTTAGAAATATATATAGGACTCACGTCTGACTCATACCTATATGGGAGAGTATGTCTTCAAATTCAAACTAACTGACCAGCAGAAAAGAGAAATGAAAATGTATACGAATTATTTGTCAGTGGATATGATTCTGTTTGGATTGCGATTCGCTTTTAAGAGAAATAAGGCGCTTTCAGGAGGGTATCTA
>JBPCNB010000545.1:0-2056 GCA_051001675.1 Nitrososphaeraceae archaeon
CAATACTTTCCAGTTTTTTTGACGGTATGGGTTGTAACCATAATTTGCGTCTCAGGATATTTATCGAGATGCTGTTGACGCTGCTTATTTTGCATAATCAATCTTATCTTCTTCTTCAGTTAGTTTCTCAACCGGCTCTCCTGTCGGCAAGGGAGAATTAATATCAACTTTGTACTTGAATATCTCAGGAAAGTTTGTGTCCAATATCACGTTCCTACCTACTGCAATTATTTTTGATTTTGGAATATCATATCTGTAGTCATGATCACCGAAGACTACGATTTTATCGTCTGTTTCTTTCATCACGTGTCCTACATGGTCCTCATTTTTTGCTCTTACTCCCTTATTGAACAGAGATCTCGGATATTTGCCCTCAAACGTGGCCAGATCTACATCCTTTTCTAAGGTCCGTGGATTGATAGGTTTGCTCGTTGGCAGAGGTGCCTCACGGTCTACTTTATAATTTTTTATAATATCTTCAAAGTTACGTCCTATGAGAACGTTTCTTCCGGTAGTCTGTATATCTGATTTCGGGATGTCATATCTTTCTTTCCCGCCGCCAAAAACAACGAGCTTAGCATCTGTCTCCCTTACGACATGACCAATATCTGGTGCATCTAATGCCATCACGCCTTTATTGAAGTATTTTCCTGATGTCATGGTTCAATATAGAATAACCAAGTTAAGTTAAATCTTTTTCCTTCGTATGTCTTGAAATGATCACTAAAATCATATCGTTTAGCAAGTATCAAACTATAGCATTAATTGTGATGTCGATTCTAAACTGCTAATACATTCTTGCAATGAAGTATTTTTTCAGTCTGAGCTTGGTCATCGAAAACGTTGAGGTATCGCAATCACCAATAACCTTATACAGCTCGTATTCATGGTCAGTGTTCTACCCTATCATTCCGAAACTACATAATTATTGAATCCCTGTAATGTATAATATAGGATGTTAAATTATGGTAGTTAATACTCAGAAAGAGCCTTCGATAAGAAAGGACGCAAGTTTGAGCACGATGCCATCTCATGGGTTGTGACATACCAGGACAAGACTTTTTCAAGACGGTCAAATGCGACTACGCCGGCGTTAAACATATGGCCAGAGGGATGATTCAGCACCTAGAGCACGTGCTACAGAATAGAATAGGGTATCTGTAATCTTAACAGAAAGACAAGGTAATCAACTGCAAAGTGAACAAGTCTATGCCAGTAATGTAATCCACCATCATCCATGTGTTCTTGATTAGCTGATATTGTGTATGCATATGATTAGCTGTCTTTCTTCATAAGTGCAGTACTTATGTTTTTCATTCCAATGTTTAGTAAAGTTGTCAATAGTCTCCGCAATCTTAGTTTTATCATATACCCTAATGTAATAAGAGAAGTTACCACTCAGATTACTGCATTTCTGGCATAGATTTTTTGATTCTGACTGGATATATGAGGATTCATATCCGTACGCCTCGCCCAGCACACACTTATGATAACTATTAATTTCGGGATAAAATTTTCTTAGAATGTCATCCACAATATTGCTATCATTTTCATGGAGTAATTTGTCTAGCTTTTCAAACCATTGTGGAACAATGTCTTTAAACTCTAAATATCGAGCCTTGCTAATAGTTTCACCCCAGGCCTGACCTATTCCTGACATATCTTTAAAATGTTTATACCATTATAAATTATTAATAGAATCTAAATTATACTTTTATCTAGTATCGATCGCTCTTGATGAAAATCAATTAATAGAGCTTGTCCTGTTTACAATAGGTAAGGTAAAATCCGTTAATTTCATATATTATTAAGAAATTTAATACCTACTGTAAGGATAACAGGGTCAGCTTGTCACTCCAGAATAATAATAGTAATCATAATATTGCTCAGGAATTAACTGATGCAGAAGTAATCCGCCATGATTATAAGAATAGTATCATAATTACCGCTGCTTTGCCGTATGCAAACGGTGAAATCCATTTAGGACATATTGCTTCAACATATTTGCCTGCCGACATATTTGCAAGGTATTCCAGACTCCTAGGAAAGGAAGTTT
>JBPCNB010000546.1:0-1264 GCA_051001675.1 Nitrososphaeraceae archaeon
GTGATGAATATAGCGGATCTTACAATGTATACACTTCAATAACATATTGGAGGCCTGTTTTAGCAGTACACGAGAAGTGATCTTTCTAGAGATGTTCTAGTCCCATGAATTTTAATTACATTGGAATGACATGTAGGTTAACTCTATGCCAATCTACGGTTTACTTACCAATCCTTCAAATGAAATATTGAGTGAGATAACTAAAATATATAATCTAAATTTCGAATATGTAGAGGTAGGTATCGAAGGGCCAGAAGGTAATCCGCTAATCATCGAGAAGAAGAAGAATGAAATCCTAAATTTACTCCAGAAATTTAAGCAAAAACCCATAGGTCATACTGCATATTGGATAGATTTGTGTTCAGATTATGAGTATGTTAGACATGCTTGGATTCTTGAGGCCATGAGAGAAATTAAGATAGCAAGAAAGATAGGCATAAATCTCATAAATTTTCATGCCAATTTAAATGGGATGTTTTATGGAGAAAAAAGGAAGATCCTATTAGATAATATGATCAGAAGTCTTAGAGAAATTGTAGGGTATGCTCACAAATATAAAACACAGGTAATGTTAGAAAACGTCCCACTTTCAAATGGTATCCACAATATAGATGAATTCAAATATATTGTTGATAATGTCGCTTCGTTATTAGTTCATTTAGATATTCCTCATGCTTTCACATCGGGAGGGATGAAGTCGGTAATTGACTACATAAATCTGTTCAACGATAAGATAACTCATGTCCATTGGCATGATAATCATGGAAGTAGAGATGAACACCTACCAATAGGTGCAGGTTTAATAGATCATCAAAAAGCATTCAAAGCACTTAAAAATATTGGTTATGATAGAACAATTACTTTGGAGGTTTTTACAAATAGTAATGATGCAAAATCCTCTGCAAATAAACTCAGAATGATATGGGCTAAAGAATGTTGGCAGTAATAAAAGCAGTAAAATTTGTTCTGCATTCACCAGAATTCAAATATTGGACTCCATTTAGGCCGTACTTCTATTGATTTCTATGAAAAACTCCTTTTCGTACGTGATTTTTTATCGTGTGCTTGTACAAAACTGACGGTTAAAACTGACTGATGAAAACTACCACATGATGAGAAATATAGCTCACCATGATTATTATGAAGATGAGGGGAAATATTCAAGGTCTGCTCCTACCACCCAATCATAAAAGCAGAGGACATATTTTTATTATATCCTTCTTGCAATAGACTAATTGACTCCTGATCCTGGTCCGCATGAAGA
>JBPCNB010000547.1:0-2790 GCA_051001675.1 Nitrososphaeraceae archaeon
ATTGTATACTTGTCAACACTGTTAGTTTCAGTGTGGCTATAGGGAAAACCTGATACATTAAACCAACTACAAGCTAGGTCCATAAATAACTCAATATTGTAATCTCGTTTAAGCATCATGATGGCTCCATTGAGGTCTTGTTTTACGTAGTCGTCAGCAATCTTGTCTATTTGTTCATTAGTAAGGGCATCAAATATTCGTGTCAGAATTGCTTTTGAAAATTAGATATTTCCAATCATTGGAAGGCTTATGCCATTCAAAATAATACTTGAGTATTTGATTTAGCAATGTGTTAATGCTCTCTGCTTTTTGTTTTGATTCTGCTCGTAATCCATCCGTATATGTACGTGGGATTCTAAAGGTCATTGTGTCTGTAATGGCTTTTTGCTGATGCACATCTCGACGCCATTTTTTACTATAAGGGGTTGAAAGATATAAGGTACTTGTAAATACTAAAAAAACCGAAAAAAGCTAATTTTAATGGATGATATACATTAGAGTAACAATAGATCTTCTTTTTACGACATTACAATATATAAACATCGGAGACAAGAAATTAGCAAAAAATCAGCTGCAGGTGTAGGATATTATATGTGGTATTCTCTAGTTGAGTTGTATCACTTTTAGATGTGGAACCTGGCATAACTTGGTTAACACTACCAAGGTAAAAAGAGTTAACGAGATTATAGATCAATAAAGAAAAAGCAAGAACAACTGCTAGCGGGGGGCCTAGATGGCTGTTGTAAACAGTATTAGTATTATATTACAGAAACTCGAACTGTCGTGTAATGCATATATCCTTTCATGCACACTAGAAGTGCTGACACATGGTACTTGGCACATTAATCTACATAATCATAATCATCATAGCTATAATAATTATTATAGCGGTACTCAAGTTTCTGTTTCAGTTGTTTTTCATTGCCCCTATAGGTATTGACACTTTGGATCTTGAAATCTTTAACAAATCCCTTCTCCCTTACAGTATTTATCCCCTTCAAAGTATGAAACTGACATAATGGTATACCGAGTGGTTCAATAAATGCTAGAGTTAGATGCAACATCAAACAGTAATACCTATTATGTTAGTTAGCTATAACAGTTGTTCCTTCCACAACTATTCAGTTGGTCTGTAGTCAAGGTACACCCACGAGTCGACAACAAGATGCAAATGATCTAATTTTTCTTTCCAATACCCATGAAATATGAAAGGAATTATTTTTGATATGGACGGAGTGTTAATAGACGCAATGCCATTTCATGCGGAAGCTATGAGAATTGCAGTCAAGGAGGAAACAGGATATGATATTGACAAAAGGATTGTGTACTTGCTTGAGGGAATGCCCGGACCTGGGTTGGTAAAAGAGATTTTTAAAAGAGAGAAAATGAATAAAGATATAGATGATAACCTTGCAGAAAAGATCAATAAAATAAAAAAGGAATTATTTAAACAAATACAAAACTCTCAAGCTATCGAAGGAGTGAAACAGTTGATTGAGGATTTGGGAAGATGCAATTGCTTAAAAGCTATAGTTAGCGGCGCTTCTAAAAAAGAGCTCGAAACTATCGTTGATGAGAATATAGGATTAAGGAATTTCAACGTCGTGATAGCTGGGGATGATATCGAAGAAGGTAAACCACATCCTTCACCATTTCAAAAAGCACTAGAAAGAATGGATTTAAAGCCTTCTGAAGCAATAGTAGTTGAAAATGCTCCATTAGGAATTCAGGCCGCTATAAGAGCAGGGATTGAATATATTGTTACTCTTAACAATACGCCACTTGATATTTCTACTGATTTTAAGGGTACAATATCTTTTGAAGATAAAGAAAGGAACAAGGTATTCAAAGATACAAAGTCTGCGAGTAGTTTTTTGAAGGAATGGGGCTGCAATTAGAAAAAGTCTGAGACGCTATCAGACTTTGATAGGTTGTTATATTTTTGCCATGAATGTGAGTTGTCGCTAGTAATGAAATAGTTTAGAGAGATTACGCCATAACAGGATTTTATATTATCCTACGCCGTCAGGATACTGACTTTTTCCTGATTCGCTATGATCTAGTCTTTTGTGGGAATCTAGCGTATCAAGACTATCAAACTCTTCCCACAGATATCGCAACGATGTTGTTTAGGCTTGCTACTATCCCCTGCTGATGAAGAGCCAGAGCTAGACATCGTTTATTACTATTGTAACTTGCTTAAATTATTTTTATAGTAAACTCCTTTCTTAAGTTTCCCAGATCTGCATCTTATGAAAAATATAAAGCAGAATTTAGCGCCGACCAGAGGAATACCAAAGCTGCATGGAGGGCCTTAAACAAGTGCTAAAGTTAAGCTGGGACATTGCAGACAAATCCAGGAATAACAATAATGATAACAGCCAGACTGCAACAATTACAGACGATAAGACAAGAATACAGGCCTTAGCTTTGGCTAATGATTGCTACAAATACATAATGGATCTTACTATAACTGGTGTTGTTATTACTGATGCTATCAAGTTTGTTCAGACAAACAAGGAGAGACTAGCTATGTCTACAAAGGAAGTTAATGGTATCAAAGAGAGTAAGGAACCTGATTATGATGAAGACAAAGATCAGTTAGAAGAAAAGCGGGAAGAGGAAACAGGAGAACTTAAAGGAACAACAAATCAGATTTTTTGAACTTGTCGTAGGCTGTCTATAGCATATCAAAATATTCCATTGTTTATCGTAAATCCAGAGGTATTCATATCTTTAGGGGAGGTAAGCACATAGACTTTGGAACCAGTACTAAGGACTTGAAAGAAA
>JBPCNB010000548.1:0-2633 GCA_051001675.1 Nitrososphaeraceae archaeon
TCCTATGAGTGCTGTTTTTGCTGCAACTTACCCTAAAAGAATATCTCACCTTATATTGTATGGCTCGTATGCCAAAAGAATCTGGGCACCTGATTATCCGTGGGCGCCAACGCCTGAAGAAAGACAAAAATGGTTTGATATTTTATCTCATGATTGGGGAGGTATTGTAGACCTTGATATCCTGGCACCGAGTGCCATGAATGATGAAAGATTTAAAAAATGGTGGGCCGCTTATCTCAGAAGGAGTGCCAGCCCGGCAGATGCTTTGACTCTGGCTAAAATGAACACGGAGTTAGATATACGTCATGTTTTACCAGTTATACAGGTGCCAACATTAATCATGCACCGGAAAGATGATAAAGACATTGATATAGGAGGCAGTCGATATCTGGCCAGCCAGATACGCGGAGCAAAAATGGTGGAACTTACGGGAGACGACCATATAATCTGGGTTGGCGATACGCACAGGTTGCTTGATGAAATAGAAATGTTTATTACGGGAACACTGCATGAGCAGGAGCCGGAACGAATATTAGCAACTTTATTATTTACCGATATTGTAAGCTCGACTGAAACAGCTACTTCGTTGGGAGATCAGCGATGGCATTATCTTTTGAACCAACATAATGAAATAGTAAGAAAGGAGTTGACGCGTTACAGGGGAAAAGAAATTACCACTACCGGCGATGGCTTCCTGGCCACTTTTGATGGGCCTGCACGGGCTATACGTTGTGCCTGTGCCATCCGCGATGTATTGAAACAGGCAGGTTTGACCATAAGAGCAGGATTACATACCGGTGAAATAAAATTAATGGAAGATAATATTGGCGGAATCGCAGTTCACATCTGTTCACGTGTAATGACGAAAGCAGCGGACGGAGAAGTTTTAATTACCAGTACTGTAAAAGATTTGGTAGCAGGATCGGGAATACATTTTGAAAGTGGTGGTAAACACCAGTTGAAAGGAATAACAGGAGAATGGGAACTATACTCTGTGGTTAAATATTGAAGAGATTAATCAATTTCTCCGAACCAGGAAGTAGTATCTACCGGACGAATAAACACAGGCTTGTTTATTGTTGAAGGTGGGAATTAAAAAATGCTATGAAATATTTTTTATTACCTGCATGTCTTTTATAGCAACACCGTTGCTTCGCACTCTTCTTTTTGCTAAGGTTATAATTAAATATAAAATTTCTTATGGAAGTTTGAAGGTGTAAACTTAGACATAACAAGTATCATTAACCCTTACCTGGTTTTGAAGGCCTCACTTCTATTTTACTGGGTAAGGTTCTCGGGTTCATGTTTAATAGATCAAGGACAAGTTGGCCAATGTCTTCGGGCTGAATTTTCCATGCATCAGTATTAGTTGGTGTATGATCATTAAATTCGGTGGCAACGGACCCGGGCATAATGGTAGTAACCTTGATATCATATTTCCGCAGATCGAGCATGATGGCTTGTGTAAAACCAACCAGTCCAAATTTGCTGGCATTGTAAGCAGAAGCAGTTTCAAAGAAATTTGTACCGGCCAAACTGGCAATCGTAATTATATAACCTTTCGATTTTTTTAGGGAATCTATACCCGCTTTTACACTATTAAAAACACCTGTCAGGTTTGTATCGATAGTGCTTTTCCAGTCTTCCTCCGTTAAGCTATCTATCGGGGCAAAATGACCAACACCCGCATTTGCAACCAGCACATCTAACCCACCGAAATGATTTGTCACTGCCTTCACGGCATTTATTTCTGACGTCATAGAAATTACATCCGACTCGATGGCTAATATTTTTGACGCATCGGGGGTTAATGATCTGGCAGCCTTTTTTGCCGCCGCTAAATGACGGCTGGAGATGGCTACTTTCATTCCATTGTCCAGCAAGGTTTTGGCAATACCATATCCTATTCCTTTGCTTCCGCCTGTTATGTAGGCTACTTTATCTTTCATCTTATTCATATAAAATCTTTGTTTTTTTCAGTCACTATCATGGCAGAGCCTGAGAGTAGAATAATAAATATTTCGAGTCTTATCGTAATTTGTTTTCTTTGGGTTCATCCTGGTGTCGTATATATTTAAAAAAGTAATCTTATCGTCTTGTACTTTATAATAAACTCTATTGTATTTACCTACATGAATGCTTCTGACGTTTTGAATATACATTGATGATTTTCCAACGAATGGTTGCTGCTGAATAGCAAACAGTTTCTTTTCCATTTGCTCCATAAATTTCTTTGCAACTAATAATCCAAAGTCATTTTCAATGTAAATAACAAGTTTTTCAAGCTTATTGCGAAATCGTTTCTTGAAGACTATTTTGGTAAACCATCTACTTAGCGAAGCTTTTAATTCATCGTAAGAAATGGTGTCTTTTTCAGGTGGCTCATTTACCAATGTCAGTAGTTCGTCGTAATCTTCGATAGAAAGACCTTCAGCTTCATGTGGATGAGTAGTGTATATTCGGTTTTTTGCTTCAAGCAAAAGGTCTTCCAGCAATACTTCATTGTTAGTTTGTTCAATCAAGGAGTGTAATTTTTCTTTTGTTTCTTCTATTGCCATAAAAACCGTTTCTCAAATTTAAGACAAGAATTATAACTTAAGAAGCTGTCAGTTTTTCGCATTAGTGGTCAGCGA
>JBPCNB010000549.1:0-2334 GCA_051001675.1 Nitrososphaeraceae archaeon
TACGTTGTTTCTTTCTTAATCCAATCCCAATGGTTTGTGCCTCTCCATATTCTCTCTCTTTTGAGTGATTTGCAATATTATTTTTCTTTTGAACTGATTTATTCCAAATAGCAACGTCAGGAGTTTCTGTTATATCAAGTATATCTCTTGAGATATTGTCGGACTTTGTTATATTTACAACACTACTGTCCTTTGTTCTGGCTGAATCACGTTGCGTGACTCTTGAATCTTCATTGTCACCATTCTCATCTGTAGAGTCAACGCTATTCTTCTCCTCTATATCATTATTCATCATTGATACCTCTAACTAGATTTACTATAGCCTCTGTTAATAAATAAACAAATACATCGGGGCTTTTTATTCCAGAAAATCGGTAGCCTTCTTTAGTTCTGTTATTGTTTAACTTCTGCTATAATAACTGTTACAGTGCCTGTAATTTTATCAACTTTCCTGATACGTTCTGAAACAAGTTATTTTAATTCCTCCTCAGTATTTAACTTAACTTTCGCTATTATGTCATACAGTCATTGTGCTATATAGATATCTACAATTTCAGGTATTTCCTTTAATTTATTCGTGACTTATTCTGTAAACAAAAATTCACTATTTATGAAGAGAAAAGCAGATGTCATTTGAATAGGACAATTTGAACGGATCTTTATATATCCATATCTACCAAAAGTTTCTGCAAAATGTCCAATCTATTTTTTAGAATCAGGGTGCCTCTAGATTGAGGTTTGACGTTAGCAGTGATTGTCGGTCAACAAGCATAGAATTGGAGTAACCTAAAATCACATGTTAAAGTGCGGTTTCAACTTTCAATGTTGTGCTTAGGTTATCATGAATCAGTAGAAAAGGACATTGTATGTTCTAAAAAAAGTCAGAGCATAACAATTTCTTTTCCTCTAGATCTTCTCCATTCTGATTAGCACTCATTTCTGTATCTTCTTGACTTTAATCAAACATGTTTCTTAATCTTATTCCTTCATCCTCTGACAAATTGACATCTTGTGTGATACTTTCAATTGCTCTTCTGATTTAGTCTGGCCCAGGATTTTCAGTAATTTAATGACATTATCTTTAGCGTCTGAACTAAAATCCCACTGCGTTTTCATAATTTTTTCGGTTATCTCTTCCAAAGTCCTTGGGTCTAAATACAGCATCCATGATGAGTTATAAAATTCATTAATAATAAGACTATTTGATATAATAATATAATTGATTAATATCGTTTCCTATCTTATTTACAAAACATATTCTCTGTATGTCACCATTGCTTGTAATAAAGAACTCAAATACCTTCAAAAGATCCAAATTCATAAATAAAATGGAAAATGGATAACGAATAGAAATGAAGGCAGCTATTTTAGAAAATCCAGGGTTAGAGAATCTGAGGGTAATGGACAATGTCAAAGAACCACAGTTAGCTGATCATCATGATGTACTTATAAGAGTCAAAGTTGCCGGAGTAAATCCTATAGACAACTTTGTTATTTCAGGTGCATTACCGAAATTAGTTCCGCTACCAAATCATATACCTGGAGCAGAAATAAGTGGGATAGTAGAAGAAGTTGGAAGTCATGTTAATAATAATAACCTGAGGAAGGGTGACAGAGTTATTATTCACAATAAAGTGTTTGATGGTACCTGCGATATGTGTCTCAATGGTCTTGATATGATATGTCGAAATGGTGGACTAATCAGTGTAATTACTAATGGTGGATTTGCAGAATATATTTCCGTGCCTGAAAGAAATGTGTTCAAGATACCAGACAACTTGGATTGGGATATGGCTGCAAGCTTACCTGTAACATCCTTAACACCATATCATGCTTTGAAGGAAGCATCGCTAAAAATTAATGAATACCTGCTTGTATTCGGAGCATCAGGAAGTACAGGAATGATAGCAGTACAATTAGCCAAGAAAATGGGCGCAAAGGTCATTGCAGTTTCAAAGCATGAGTGGGTAAGAGAAACTGAATTTGGAGGAGCTGATTATGTGATAAATGATTACGGAAAAGTAGTAGATCAAGTAAAAGACATAACGCAAGGAAAAATGGCAGATGTTGTTCTCAATTCATTGGGCATCGAAACATGGGATAGCAGCTATGCATCAATTGGGATTAACGGAAGATGGGTTACATATGGTACTTTAAGTGGGCCAGACATTAAGCTAAATCTTCAGTCACTCTATTATAAACAAATAAAATTAATAGGTTCCACCGGAGGCAGTAGAAGAGAATTACAGGAAGTGATAGATATGGCTACCAACAAGCAGCTGAAAGTCAAAGTATGGAAAAAGTTCAAGCTTAACAATGTGAAAGAAGCAATAC
>JBPCNB010000550.1:0-2475 GCA_051001675.1 Nitrososphaeraceae archaeon
CCTGCTTATCTTAAAGCAGTTGATGATGTTAGTCTTCGGCTTGAAAGAGCCGAAGTACTTGTTCTTGCCGGTGAATCTGGTTCAGGAAAGACGACTTTGGCTAAAATATTACTCCGGGCATATGAGCCAGATAGTGGTTCTGTTATCCTCAATGGTGAGGATGTCACCCATAAAAATGATAAACAAACTATGAAGAAATTTCATGAAAGTATTCAAATGATTCAACAAGATCCTTATTCATCACTGAACCCCCGCATGAAAGTAATGGATATTGTCATGGAACCTCTGAATATTCATAATAAACAAGGAAGCTCGAAACATGTACGTATAGAAAAGGTACTAAAATCCTTGGAAGAGGTCCGCTTGTATCCGGTTGACTATTTTGCTGATCAGTTTCCCTATATGCTTTCGGGTGGTCAACGCCAAAGGGTGGCATTAGCACGGGCTCTTGTCCTCAGACCAAAATTAATAATTGCGGATGAACCTGTGTCAATGCTTGATGTATCTGTGCGAGCCGAAATTCTGCAGTTGATGAAAAGGTTAAAAGATCAGCTTCAGATTTCATATCTGTACATTACACACGACCTTTCCACATCTAGATATGTGGGTAATACTATAGCGATCATGTATGCTGGCAAAATTGTTGAGATAGGTCAAGTAGATGAGGTCTTGTTAAGGCCCTTGCATCCATACACGCAGGCCCTAATTGACGCAATTCCACAACCTAATCCAGACAATTTGCATAAGGAAAAGCAGATTCGGATAAGAGAAGGTAAAATCGCAGCAGACACGGGATGTAAGCTATATCATAGATGCCCATATTCTATGAATATTTGCCGAGAAGATCCCCAATTCTATGAACCAGAAAAATCCCACGAAGTATCTTGCTTTCTTTACTCTCCCCAATACCAGCAACAACACCAACAGCAAAAATAAGAATCCTTAGCCCGAAGTATTATTGACCTCAGCCAATGCATGCTGGTTGTCATGCCTGTACCTTATGATCTGTGATACTCCTTCTTTGGGGTATACTCCATAGATTAAGCTAGCTTTGGATACCGTAGAATCTTTAAGCGTAACCATAATTATCTGGTTGCTATCTAATGATCTGGATAACAAGACTCTAGATAACCTATCTGTATTTTGCGAGTCAAGATGTGCATCAACCTCATCTAGCAGATAAAAAGGAGAGGGCTTAAGAGACTGTAGAGCTAACAAAAATATAGTCCCAGCCATAGTTTTTTCGCCTCCCGACAAAGCAGTTGATTCGCGTGCAGGTTTCCCTGGAAATTGTACCATTAGCATTATGCCCTCAGAAAATACGTCCTCAATATTTTCTATTTCCAACCATGCTTGCCCTCCCTCACCAGCTACCTCTGAAAATGTTTTTCGAAGATTAGTGTCAACCTTTTTGAATGCCTCCATGAAGACGTTTTTCTTTTCTTTATCAATTTCTTCGACAAAAAGAACTATTGAATTTCGTTCTTGCTCTAAATGATTTTTCCGAGTTGACATGCCACGATATCCTTCAATGACTTGAACATAGCTGTCATGAGCACGCAGATTGATCCGTGGCCTTAGAGCCGCGTACTCGTTTGTTAATTGTTGAATGATTACTTCATAATCTAAGTCTTCAACTGAACTACATTTCTCATAATCATAACCAATCTGATTAAGGCTACTAATTAGATTGGTTTCCTCGGCGCCAAGATCAACAACCTCCTTTTTTAGTACAGCAATATCTTTTTCGAGGTTGTGATATTCTCTTGATACCTTTCTCTCATCTTCTGTCAATGCCTTAGTTTTTTTTTCATATTCTTGTAAAATTGTAAAAGACGTGCCTGACGAATCTATTATCTGCTGTTCTTGATCTCTGAGTCTTTTTATCTCCTCCTCCTGTGAATCAAGTTCTTTATATAAATCGTCTGCCTCTTTACTTCTTTCTTTCAATTCAAACTGTAGATCTTCTTCTCTCTCTCTTTTCAAGCTATTAATTCGATTAGTGGAGATTTCGAGTTCATTCTCTAATGATCTCAAAGAATCCCTTAATTTCCGCAATTCATACTCAATATCGTCCATAGATTTCAATATAGTATTTCTTGCCAACTTTGCCTGAGCCAGCTCGTATTCTAAAGACTTGTAATTGAAACTATTTAGCTTTTCTGTAATTCTATCAAGAGTCGACGATAGTATTGATAGGCGTCTACGCTGGATTTCCAATTCCTGATTGCCAGATTTAATATCTAACTGAACACATTCATTTTCAATTAATATTTCTCGGATTTTAATCTTTTTTGATTCAATAGTATTAGACAGGATGGATTTTTGAACGTCAATCTTGCTGATTTCTGCTTCTAAGGTATCTTTGCGATTTTCTGAGGTTTCGACAAGCATCATTACGTTCTTGATAACGGAGTCTTTCCCTTCAATCAATTTTCTCAATAAGAGGGTTGAATTCCTCAAGGAGTTCACGGA
>JBPCNB010000551.1:0-6395 GCA_051001675.1 Nitrososphaeraceae archaeon
TACAGAGCCAGTCATTTATTTCAAGCCAAGAACCTGTCTGATTGGCCCTACAGATGACATCCTCTGTCCAAAATTTGTGAAGCAACTTGATTATGAGGGAGAGTTAGCACTGACAATCGGAAGAAAAATGCAAAAATGTAAGTACAAGGGAATCCTCTGAATATATTGCAGGATATTTTGTGTCAGCTAGAGATATTCAGTTCATCGACAAGCAATATACCAGGGCTAAGGGTTTAGATACTTTTGGTCCCTGTGGACCATGGCTAACCACTACAGACGAAATCATAGATCCATGTAATCTGCATATAACTACAAGAGTGAACGGAGATATAAGACAAGATTCGTCTACCGCAAACCTTGTCTTAAAGGTTAATGAAATAATATCTAAGTTGAGTAAAGTTATGACACTTGAGCCTGGAGATATAATATCTACGGGAACTCCAAGGGGTACTGCATTATCATTATCGTCAGACTTAAAGTACCTAAGACATAATGATATAGTTGAAGTTGAGATAGAGAAGATTGGAAAGATTACAAATAGGGTCCGAGTTATAGACTAGTTGTTGTATTGATATTAAAAGCCGTACCTAGTGATGTCATTGTGTAGCAAGTATACTATATCCAGTCTCTAACTTTAAACCTTTGAGTAAACCCTTCTTCAGTGTTATTAGAATGGGTTTATTCTCTAAGCGTGACAAAAGTCCCTTTTCGATCCAAACAGGTATGCCGCAACTATAATCATACATCATAAAATATTTGTTGTTAGGTTTCTTACCGTCAAATACCTTCAATTTTGGAATAAAAGTAAACTCTCTTCCATAACCGTAGCTAATATTACATATACCTCGATATATCACGATAATTGGGTTTCGTATCTTCTTTTGCAGGTGAAGAAAATTAATTGCATCCTTGGATATTACTATATTCTTCAATAATTCTCGCCTTTATTCAACCGACCCTTGTTGAAAGCAATCTGGCATAGGCATCAAGGTTTTGCGTTTTCAACCATTTCTGTAGTATCATTAGTAGCATTTGATACGGTGTTAATGTAATACTACTAAATGAAACACTCACTAATAATACTAATCACCTGTGCTGTTATCATTTGTACCATAGTCAGAAAGCGAAGCCGCTGTCGAAGGCTCCAGAAACCTCTAGAAGAAGATTAGAAATTAAAGACTGACGGCAGTGGAGAATTTTGAGTATGACGTTTGCAGATTATTTGGTAATATGCAGAAATGTTTCGAAAAACCCAGAACTTTTCATTACCTCTATTAATAAGATAAAATACACAAGCAGCTATGCGTTTTCTTAATGTATCGTTGGTCCAATCACTTGGAAAGCGTTGCTTTTGTAATTTTCCATATCGATTTCATAATGTCTGAAAACATGATAACCAAATCAAAATCGTAACTATCTGAATTCTGAATTGTGATATCTTAACCTTTTTTATAAACTAGTTCATTATGTTGCGATGAGATGACTGCATTTGCTTTCTTCAAAGTGACAGTGACAGAATTCAAACTTTCCGCAAACCCTTTCTATGACTCGATTTCTTTACTAAGTATATCCCAGAAGGTTAGGAGATTATAATGATAATGAATGAGACACTAGGCAGAGATGGGGGGAGTAAGGTTATAATAGAAAACTACCTTACCGTTATAATAACAGATTCTCCCTTGCCACCAACGATATTAAATACTAGATTAGAACACATATAAGATTAGAACACATATAAGAAGTAATTCCAGTTTACCAGCTATTAATGCCCCTTAATATTATAGTAGCAGAACATGGTTTATTTTTTCTAAAGTGGCTGTATAGTAATATTGGCAATAAGGTTAATTATGATATAAAATATAATTCTGGTAAACCAATTGAATAGAGAAATATCTAATGCACTTTCATATCTTACTAGTAATGGATATCGCATGCATCCGGATGCCTTTGCTATGCTCAAAGGCCTTGATACCGACATTTTAAGGATTGTACAAGATATTATTAAAATAAAAAGTAAACAGAAACAAGGCTCTACTATTATTATTGATGATATAAAAAAGCTTATTAATCCAGAAAGCAAAATTATCACAGAGGATAGCAGAAGTAGTAATACAGTTACCAATATTGATAATTCTGTATTAGAAAAACATCATAATCATAGGGTACTTTTGGATGCAAGCATAAATGTTAATACTGGGGAAGGGGTTGGAGGTTATACCGCACTTTTCCGCAGCCGGTATGAAAAATCTCTTCGTATTCTATCTTTACGTCCTGAGAGTAAACGAATCACAAAAATTACATCTATAAAGCAAAAGACAAGTCGTAATAGTAATAATATAAAATCAAATAAATCTTACGATGTGACTGGAAATTTCGTTTCAAACTCTACTTCTATGGTATCAGGTCTGTTAATGTCAAAGCGGGGAAAGAAGAATGGAGTAGAAATAGTGATTGATGACTTTAGTGGAAGTCTTAGTGCATTAGCTACTACAGACGAATTAAAGAAACAAGCTTCAATGCTTACTCTTGATCAAATGGTTATGCTAGAAGTTGAAAATATTAGCAATAATAAAAAAGGACTTCAAGGTTTCGTTGTAAAGGATATAATTTCTCCGGATATTCCAGATCATCTTCCTACTAGATCAAAAGTAGAATCTTATGCTGTCTTAATTTCTGACATCCATGTAGGAAGCAAGAATTTTATGGAAGCTGAATTTATTAGGTTTTTGAACTGGCTTTCCTCGAGCGAGGATGAACTTGTACGTAAAATTAAGTTCATGTGTATAGGCGGAGATTTAATTGACGGTATAGGAATTTTCCCCAATCAAGATAAAGAATTACTGGAGACTGATACCTCCAAACAAATTTCACATGCAATAGATTTACTTAACAAGATCCCAAAAAATCTTAGAGTCTTCATAATTCCTGGGAATCATGACCCAGGCAGAAGGGCATTACCTCAGCCATCATTGCCAAAAAGAGACTTTAATGAACTGTATTCATTAGAGAATTTTACAATGATAGGAAACCCTAGTATGGTAGAATTAAACGGTGTGAAAGTTTTGATGTATCATGGTCAGAGTCTAGATGATATTATTGCCACTACCCCTGGTCTAGACTATTCAAAACCGGCAGAGGCCATGAAAATACTGCTAAAAGCTCGGCACCTATCTCCAATTTATGGACAACGTACTCCTATAGCACCTGAACTTGAGGATATGATGGTAGTTACAGAGGTTCCAGACATTTTTCATTCGGGACATGTACACGTATTGGATGTCCAGAACTACCGAGGAACACTAATTGTTAATTCAGGCGCATGGCAATCACAAACCAAATTTCAACAAACAATGGGTGTAGTACCTACTCCAGGAATTGCAATCCTGGTTAATTTGGCTACGCTTCAGCCGTTTCAAATGAGTTTTAATCAGCCATTACTAATGTAGAAAGAATTGGATCGTCTTTTAGTGCATCTTTAACGGTCAAAGACGGAAGTGCAATTTTGATTCTTTGTGATCTGCCGTAACGCCCTTGGCTTACTACATCAGTCATCACCAATCCCAACTGATCAAGCTCGCTTACTATTTGTGTCATACGACGCTGGGTAAGCGGTTCCTGTTCAGTATACTTACATAATGACGAATAGATTTCATAAACCTCCCCTGTATTTCCATTTTTAGATTTCATAATTGCTAATAGGACTATTTTGGTATGAGTAGTAGAATTTCTTAAAACTTCGTAATTAGTATCTTTTTCAATTTTTTCTTGAGCTTGTCTAATATGTATTTCCTGTACGTCTGACGCTCTTTCTCTTTCAGCAATCTCTGCAGCAACTCTCAACAGGTCAATTGCCTTTCTTGCATCCCCATTTTCTTTTCCGGCCATCGCTGCACATAGATTTATTGCTGCTATCGAAATCGCATCGTCATTGAATGCTAGCTTACCCCTATCAGACAAGATCTTTTGTAGTTGCACTATTGTGTATGGATTAAACACCATTTCTTCTTCGCTCAGACTGCTCCTTACTCGTGGATCTAGTTTGTCTTTAAATGTTAGACTATTAGATATCCCAATTAAGCTAATGAAACCGCCTTCATGCATTCTCTCATTCGCCCTTGTGAAGTTATATAAAATATCATCGCCATTTTTGTCCACAAGTGAATCAATTTCATCAATTACAAGAATAACATGAAGTTTTTTTTTCTTTTGTATAAAATCGAGGATCCTATCTGTTGCTTCACCCATAGACAATCCAGTAAAATATACTTGATTTTTCTTTTCTCCTTTATTAATTCCCATTTCCTCTGCAATTTCATAGAGAACTTTGTATGCTGTATTTGCAGTCTTGGCATTTACAAACGGCACTATAACTTCTATTTCAAGTTCCTTTGCTTTCTTTTGCAGACGCTTAATTATATTCTTTATTACAGCTGTCTTCCCTGTACCTGGTTTTCCAAATAATAATAAATTAGACGGTCTTGCACCTTTAAAGACTATAGACAAAGTTTGTGCTATTGTTTTAGCTTCTTCATCTCTAAAGGGAAGCTTTTCTGGGACATAATCTATTGTTAACGTCCTGCGATCCTTTATTAGTATTTTTCCTGCTGTTGCTCTTGTGAAGATACCTTCAAGAATATCGTCGCTCAAATCTAGATATCAACTCCTACATGAACTATTCGTATGTTATACAGGCACCCCTGTCCTTCCTCTCCAATACGATAATACTTGTTAATATTATGTTAACATTCTATTAACAATGACTTTTAAACACACAAATCAATTATTATAGATTAAAATATAAAATATATTAATTTAGTTAATTGTTTTATGAGAATATGGTTGGAAACGAAATAGCGGGGTGTGACTATCAAACAATGTAATGCATTAACAGACTTATTAACAGAAACCTGGACAAAACTAGAATCAGCAGGAAAATGACCCCTTTGTTTCCACTGGAGCGTTAGGATATCTGTTAACAGTGTTAAGATGGGTGAAATGAACCCCTCTATTTCCACTCGAACTGTTAAGTTTCTTTTATCTGTGCTAACTGAAATTAACAATCTAAAATTGTTAATAAAACTATAGGCATCTCATATAATATTGCATCATAGAAATCACTTGTTAACAAAGGCAATTTATTCTAATGAAAGTCTGTTAATGTTAATATTATCTTATAGGTAATTTTATTATAATGAGGTGACTGAATACTCGCCAGCGTATACACTACTTTATTATAAAATGGGAGTAAACTATATTTTAAATCTATAATAATGGCAAAAAGACTGCCGATGATCTGCAAGTTAATTATATAAAATCAGTGTATATATGTAAATGCAAATCACCAAAAAACTAGAAATACAATCTAAAAAGAAAATTATAGAATTTCTAAATAATCAACCAGTAGGAAGAATAGCATCAATTGATATTAATGGCTATCCCCAGATTATCCCAATGAATTTTGTATATTTAGAAGAGGATTATCCAAACAAGTTAACACATACAATAATAAGGTCAGATGCAGTGTATATGCATTCCTATCCTTTGGGTGAAAAACTTGATAATATTAAAAGAAACCCGAAAGTTGGGTTTGAAGTAGATCAGCATATTTGCTTCTTGCCATCATATTATTTCCACCCTACAGATGCATCACAAGCTGACACCCTCTATATTAGTGTAGTCATAAAAGGAACTGCATTTATTGTTGAAGACAACGAAGAAAAAGCCAAAGCATTGAATGGCCTTATGAAAAAATATCAAAAAGAGGGAAAATATGGGATTCTCGATTCCTTTATGCCATCTGTACATGAAGTCGCTGTTATCAAGATAGTCCCAAAAGAAATGCGCGGCAAATATAAAATAGGACAACATTGGGCCCCAGCTTACAGACTAAAGATAGCAAAACATATCACTGAAAGAGAAGGAAAACAATATGCAGAAACCATACTCAATACTATGGGTGTAAGTATTTCTCCGGACGGTCGATTAATAATAAGAGAAGAGCCATTAATGTAATAAATTTTAAACTAATTAATCATCATAACATCAGTATCATCATAAATCATAATTGAACTGACGAAAAAGAGTTGAAGCTGTGTAGTTTGCTTTGTTATTGATGTAGTCCACAAATCTGGAATGCAAACATAATATATCCAGTAATTCTGCCCAAACGTCTGAATGGATAGAAGTTATTAGTATCTTTAGGCATCATCTCATATTTTAGCTCTATTGCATTTTGTTTTGATATTGGTAATATAATTAAATGTACGCCAACTATATCGTCCCATGGTACGTGAGGAAGTAGATCTTTATTGATAGCGATCATGGCAACTATCCTATTCAGCTGCCTCTTATCAGCGATAACAAAATAATCGTAGTCATCCTTATCTGTAAAGGGA
>JBPCNB010000552.1:0-4278 GCA_051001675.1 Nitrososphaeraceae archaeon
TGTCCTGTCCTGTCCTGTCCTTTCCTGTCCTGTCCTGTCCTGTCCTGTCATGAAACAAGTTAGTCTGGCTCCAAAAGTCCTTAATACATTTTATTATATCAAGAAAATGTTGAAAGTGTGTTGAAAAACAAAGTCAAAATGGAAAATGCATGCATATTTTCTAGATGCATGTAATTGTAATTGCGGATGTCCTTGTCAGTTTAATGTTAACCTACTCATGGTAATTGTGAAGGAGTTTTCCGGATACCACATAATAAGCGGCGACTATGGAACTGGTATTAAGTTAGATGGACTTAATATGGCATTGATTGCCTCTTGGCCTGTCCTATTCACGAAGGGCATGGAAAAGCATCATTCTATATAGACAACAGAGCAGATGAAAAACAGTTTGAAGCGTTATCAAACATTATTACAGGTAGGACAGGAGGAGGACCTTTCGTAGTAGTCTATGCAAGTACGATCTAAGAATTACAAGAACCCAAGAGGGCAAGTGTAAAGTTTCAGGCTAGGGATATAAGAAGTTGTCTTGCGGTATATGCAGGAGTAAGAGGGGATAAAAAAAGAAGAGAGCGGTCCCAAGACATTATTGCTGAAGCCTGGCTTGAACCTATAAGAAATCCCGTAACAGGTAAAGCCCATAGAGCAATAATTGAAATCCCTGAAGGTTTTGAGTCTAGTAGAATGGACCAAGCATCTATGAAAGCACTTGTCGCGAATGATGGTTATCTTAACTTTAGATATGAAGGGGACATATGGTAGTTTTTCAAAAAAAGATTTGGAAAGGACCCTAATTTTAAAGGGTGGGATATATTGCTACATTATGTTATAATAATACTAGGATATACTTATTTCCAAAGTAGGTGTAGTATAGTAATATTCGAGATAATATTAATCATGATATAAAAATATAAATTATTAACTGATCAATAGAGGAAAAGGTTAGACAAACAAAGGTTATTGAATTTCCAATATCTTTTTTACCTGTTGTATCAAGTCTTGATTTGCAATAGGTTTTCTAATAAAGCCGTTCGCATCAGGGAACGCTGCTTCTTTTCTGATCTTTTCATTATACATTTCACCTGCTGTTAAAAAACATATTTTGACTCTATCATCTAGTTTCCTGATTTTATAATAAAGTTCAAACCCATCCATCTTTGGCATGGCTATATCAATCATTATTAGATCATACAACCCGGATTTGAAATTATTCAGAGCAGCAAAAGGATCGGTGTAAGAATCTACTTTTAGTCCCACACCAGATTCTAATATTATTCTAAACAACAATACTATATCGTCTTCATCTTCCACTAGCATAATTCTCTTCATCTTAAGAGAAGTATTGTTAATCTGTTCTAATTGATCTTGTTGTATTGTTTTAGTTAGAAGATCGAGATTCGTAATAGAGTTGACTTTGTTCATAATTATTCTATCATAGTTTTTGCAAGGGATAAAATGGTGGTGGTCGACAATGTCATCCTCTTCTACATAGCCCGAATTTATGGAGTAATGGAAGACCATTCACTTCCCTGCTTCATGTACTCCACGTTTCTAGATTAACTGTAGTCAGGCTGATACAAGATATATCAGTTGAAATTCAAAAATATTAGTGTCAGACTGTTTAATCATACCTATCAGTTATTATTCAGCATTATTGCTTACTAGTATTAATAGGTCACAGAACGGCTATACTTGGGAATGAATATCCAGAAAACACAAACTATGCACTTCAAGTCAGGTTGGGTCAGTACCCTCTCCAAAAATACAATGAGCAATTACTCCATCTTATTGAAGTAGGTCGAATAGAGCCAACCAAGATCATAAGCCATACGATGAAACGTGACGAAGCACGCAAGGTATATGGGATTTTTGATATGAGCTTTTGATAAGAAAGAAGATGCAACTAAAATCGTATTCAAACCATGACGATGATAAACAAGTGAGTGTTTTATATAGCAATGGTTGAGAGAAACATGTTTAACAGAAGAATAAATCTATGGGTGCTATTAACACTAGCGTCTTTCTGCTCTGCTAGCTTTAATAGCGTCCTAATACTGCATAAGTGAGTGGATTATCATCCTTATGGTAAAATGATCACTTTTACCTACAAATAGCTATTGTTGATAGCATTATAATGAGCCTATCTTAAGCTGTTAGTAATAACCTTGCCTGACCCATTAGCAGAAAAACGAGAAAAATTTGTTCTGGGTACAAAATGCAACATAACAACTAATCCTGATGATCCCAATGCAAGTGAGATCATCGCAAAAATCTAGTTCGATCATCGAGGCAAGTCTTAAACGGCTAAATACACCATACATAGACCTACTTTGGATTCATGTATGGGATCCAATTGAAGAATCCATGAGAGTCGCAGGAGCGGCCACTCGCATAGACGAGATGGGATCGGGTGAGTCTTAGGCCTACCTGCCGCCTTAGATATCTTGGGCTTGCTTAGGCTTACCAAATATTATGAAAAGATCCAGACAACTTTTTAGTTTGTGGGTAGAACGCTTTCATTTCTTAGCTTTCACTTCTCTAGGTCTATTCCAATATGGACTTTTACATTTCGGACAGATCACAGGATCTTCCTCTCCATATTTTCGAGGCAACCAAATATGGCTGCATCTTTCGCATTTATAACCTTCAAGTTTTACCTTAGGCATACTACATTCCCCTTAGCATATGACCTTTAGGAAACTCCTGGTTAATAAGGCTTACCTATTAAGTATATGCCATAACAATATACCCATAGGTCTATATATCTATTCTTACTACATTATACCTGATGAGTAAGTATATTCCAACCTTTATACCAATATGTGATTATATGATTACAGAGTCTGGATAAGCATGAGTATCTCAATGTCAGGTGAGTATCTTAAATGTCTTATTTGCAACGAGGTTCCAAACCCTAATAGGCTCAACGCAATAGTAGCGGATGCCACTTCATACGACAATGCTCCTTTTGACCCAAGAGATCCTGTCATTGTATCGGAGACGGAAGTCTACTGCTCAACTGAATGCTATGCTAGAGGCGTTATAAAACAAGAAGATGCGTTAGATTCATTGTGGAGCCGAACAGTATTTTACATGTAGAGGAATGGAGATAGGTCTCTTTTCAAGAGACACAAAATATTCAGAGATAATAAGTAACGACTCAGACTACCGTATTTAGCAATATTATCTTGAAATCTGGACATTCGTTGATGACAATCAAAATGCCTCAAAAATGTAAGCGTATGATAACACTGTAGATTCACTATTTGAGTAGGTAGCAAGACCTATTGCTTCATTACTTTTTTTTGGTATCATCTTTCAATTTCATGACTAGAGATAATTCTCTGTCAGCCATAATTGTAGTAATTTTTTGTTTTTAGAGATTTGTCTAGACTTCTACTTCAATTTTTGGATCCTTTTTTAGGAGTCCTTAACAGTTGGTTTATATCGTGACTCGTCAAGAAGAATTCTGATAATAACTCCAGCATCATCTGCCTTTTGCTATCTCGTCTGCTGGCTGACGGTAGGTAATGCCAGCAAATCCAGAATAAAGAAATATTTCAGTTTCGCGGTAACTATACAGAATCTTTTCGATCTTGTAATGAGGCTGGATAGCATGTGACATTTTTCCTTATTCCTCAAATAACCTAAGTTTTTACATTTTATGGTTAAGATTGATATTATTAACCAATTTGCCACAACATTTTAGCCAAATTATTATATAAAGCGAACAGATATCGTAAAGGTAGGTCCAGAAAAACACGATAACAACCGAAGTGCTTGGGAACGAGGATGTAGAATAGATGGTGTATCTAGATGATTTATTTTCCAAGGATGACCATCGTCCTCATGACCAGTATCATCCAGTTGCCAATTACCACAGCGTTGTAACAGAAAAGCGAACAACTATTGCGTCTTCTGGTTTAACTAAGATAAACAGGGAAGAAAGACAAAAACTATCATTTGCCAAATACATCTTAATTGTAGACGATGATCCGGATATCACCCTGACTTTCAAGAAAGGTTTGGGAGTACAAGATGAAAATAATAAAACACTTTTCAAAGTATATACATATAACGATCCTTTAGAAGCATTATCTCACTTCAAACCAAACTTCTACGATCTACTACTTGTTGATATTAATATGCCAAAAATGGATGGCTTTGGATTTTCATCAAAGATATTAGAATTGGACGTAAATGTTAGAATATGCTTTATGTCATCAGGGCAGATAAATCAAGAAGCATTAAGAGAACAATATCCAACGTTAAGTTATGGAT
>JBPCNB010000553.1:0-2071 GCA_051001675.1 Nitrososphaeraceae archaeon
GTGCACTTAAGGTAGTGGTGTAAATCGTAAAAATGACGCTAATTGTTATAATTAGTTGTTTGGATCTGAGTATTCCTCCACCAATCATCCCTCTCATGTGAACTAACTTCCTTTCAGGATAGAAGAGCATCACTACAAGATATATGAAACTGAGTCCACCTACCCATTGGGTATAAGAACGATAAAAATCAAAACTTTGAGGTAGATTTTCAGGTTGAGTTATCATAGATAAGCCTGTTGTAGTAAACCCAGAGGCGCTTTCAAAGAAACTATTGACAAAAAGTGATAATGGGTCTATCTCCTCCCCAAATGGATTCACATACATATACGGAATACTACCAAAAAAACTCAGTAATACAAAGCTGCTTACTATGAGTATTGAGGCCTGTCTCAGGTTTAGTGGAACCTTTTCTCCATAAGCATTTAATACAAATCCAGCTGAGGACATGATAGTAAGTCCAAGAAAAATGCCAGTTGCCGTCTCAGTTTCATTTAGTATGGTAGCCAAAAAAGCTGGAGCAAGTAGAAGTATCCCAGCAAATTGCATCACAAATCCAAGATTACCCAATATTGGCTCATAGTGATATCTTACAATAGATCTGTAACTTCTAAAAGCTTTTTCTAGCACAGATGTTCTTATAGCATTTGCCAACTCTTCTTGCGTCACAAGGCCAAGGATCGTTATGTTATCAGTGACTGGAATATGCTTGATTGCATTAACTCTCATGAGTTCTAATGCTTGTCTTACAGTTCCATTTGCTGATAACGTTACAAGAGGAGAAGATGCTATACTCTTTAGTGATATTTGATCAGAGTCTTCGCCTTTCATCACGACTTTATCTAATATGTCGCTGTCAGTAATTATTCCTACAGGTTTTCCATCCTTTGTTACTATGACAATTTCTGCTTTCTGTGAATGCATTTCTCTAACGGCCGTTGCCACGTCCACACCTTCGTCCAGAAGAATAAATCGTGCATGAATGTATGATAATATTGGGCGATCTAGAGACTCTATTACCATTTGTCTGTTGCTTTAGGACACCTGTCATGAAGGAATAATAATAAGTTATCTTAAATTAATCCACTTCAAGTGACTAGAGATTGTAGTTTCTGCAAAGAATATCTTCACATTCTATTGAGCTGACGTTGTTATTGAGGTTCATAATTTATCGGGGGTAAACAATTATTCAGGAAATAGCACTACAATTTTATAATAATTTGAAATTTGATTAATGACTCGAATCAAAATAGTTGACTATATTTGGAACTCTACTAGTGATACTATTTGCTGCACTATATGTTGCAACTGACGAAATGGGCTAAGACCGAAAAGAAATAATAGAAATTTATAATTTAGGTAGCAAAGGTTGTTTAATCATAGAATTAAGCGTCTTTACTACTTCCTTCTTCCGGGACTTGTGGGATTGGAGAGGGTTATCTAGTTTGGTCATGGCCGGGGGAAGATACGGGTTGGAGTTCCGTTGCAGCTGTAACCTCAAAGTGCCTTTATTTGAATTTCTTTATCCTGCTGTTCTAATTTCTCATTTTCTCTTAGTGCATCTCTTGTCCACGTTCCTTACAACTTATAATCTCGCTAGAAGAGAAGCTGCACTAAATTTTAACTCAGCACTATAATGACACGTAGAAATTAGACTCACAATTAGTTACAATTCCGTAAAATATTAAATAATTAAACGCCATCAACAAAGATGTGCCGAGCAATGGGTACTCTACTATTGGATTAAAGCCTGCCATGTTAACCAAGTTACAAAAAGCTACTGACTACTATTATCCAGGTATGTTTATTCCAAGTACACTCATAATTATCATGAATGAGATAAAGCGCGGTCATTATTCTGTTAATATGCATAACGTAAAGCCAGATTTTACTGGTCGTTACACATCGGTAACAATAAGATCAGACGTAAAGAGTTGGTTGCAGGGCAATTACGCCACACTACGGGAAGAATATGGCAAAAAATATGGCATAAACAGTTTTACTCAATTTGCATGTGTCTTTATGCTAAACATACTACAATCCAAGGCTAAAATACAAAATTATGTTCTCAAA
>JBPCNB010000554.1:0-3588 GCA_051001675.1 Nitrososphaeraceae archaeon
TACTGTTGTTGCGACGTATGCTCCCAAGTTCTTGGCGAGCTGGATAGCAATCGACCCTATGCCTCCTGCACCGCCATGAATTAGAATTTTTTGACCTTTTGATAATGCGATATCATCTATGAGTGCCCACCTAGCACTAACGCCTACGGAGGGTAAAGCAGCCGATTCGGGATGGCTCAATCTCTTTGGCTTATGTGCGATACTTTCCATATTTGCCAAAGCCATTTCTGCAAACGCTCCCGATCCTCCGTTTATGACACCAGCCTGTCCATATACCTCATCTCCTTGTTTAAAATCTGAAGTAGAGTGGCCTTCCCCAACTTGTTTGATAACACCAGAAAAATCGATCCCCAAGGTTGACGGGAATTGAAGTTTTATCATTTGTTGCATGTAGCCTTCACGAATTTTCCAATCCACTGGATTTACGCCAGCTGCTTTTACATTAACTAGGATTTTTCCTGAAGATATACTTGGCACCGAAGCCTTCTTGTTCACTTCGACTACCTCGTTACCACCATATTTTTTAATCTGTATAGATTTCATATTCTTTGTATACAAGTAACAATTATTAAAATCTGGTAGTATTAGCATACTTACTAACTTGTTTTTGGCTTACCTGCAGTGGCAACAACAAAAGAGGTTAATAAATATTATATTCGTGCATAAATCAATTTTAAATAGATTATATGAGTAGAACCTTCAATTTATTGGGTTCCTATATTTGGATGTACAGTATATAAGATGTGTTACCACTTCTGTATTTTTTAAAGACTGCAATTTTGGTCAATTAAAACATACACAAGATTCGAATGAATATGAGGTTTATGAGGCAACAGGTCGCAAAGAAATCGATGTAGTCGTAGATGCTGGTGGTTCAGATGAGATCATTCCAATAGGATTTGATATGATTGCTATAGGAGGGGCATACATTTCTGTTGGCTTGGTTGGAACGCAAATCAAGATACCTTTATTCCCACTCATACGAAAAGAATGTCAATATCTTGGTTCATTATGGGGTAATTATAACGAACTTAGGGAAGTTATGGAGTTAGCGAAGAAAGGTTTGATAAAAAAACAATGTGCAGAAATTTAACTTATCAGAAGTAAATGATGCTCTGGAACTACTTAGTGAAGGAAACATTCAAGGACGGGGAGTTTTAATTCTGTAAATTGAGCAATTAGAGTTAAATGGATGTATGATGAAAGAGTGTGACTGATACTACTCTTCAGAGTACCCATTGTGGAGCGAGTTCTCCCTCATTTTCCTTTGGATGAATTACTGTACAATAGGCTCGAAGTCAGTTTTTGTCTAGCTTTCCTAGCAGCTGTTCTCTCAAGGTTACCAAGTCCCAGTAATCTCTTCTTCCTTTTATCTTGCCGTTTTCAAATTCTCCAAAGCTACACGTCCTAATGGAGAAGCGCTTACCTGTTGCTGGCAGACCGGGAAAGTCTCCCTTCTGTGTACCTGAGAACATTATTTCCATAGCAAATGACTTATAGTCAGTGACCCAAGCTTTTAGCTCTAGCTTGAAATCTGGAGCTGCCGTGATATAAGTGGGATAAATTTGCTTAAAGCCATCTTTTCCTTTCATGACGACTCCAAATGTCACATCTTCGTACACAATATCGTCAGTTAAAAATGTGAGCACTTTTTCAACATCATGGGAGTTTTCCGCTTCTATTAGCTGTTTTAAGAGGTTGTCATTGCTAGGTGCCATTTACTAATCTGCATATGTCCAGAACCCTAATAAAGATTCATAGCAAGCATGTCTATCTTGTGGCAAGACTTGTAATAAAGAGTTTAAAAGTCTCTAACTAATCGCATAGATATTGTAGATAGTAAATATAGAAAATATAGACATCAAAGTTTCTATTATTACCTGAGCAATTTATAACTCGTGTTGTCATCAGAAGATAAAGTATTAAGTAGAGTTGGCTGGTGTAAGAAAGGTACATGAATACTAACGACATAATATCCCAAATTGAAATGAATAATGCTATTATTCAACGTTACTTTGATGCATACAATAACAAAAATGAAACAATATTTGATGAAATAATATCCTCTGATTACATCGACCATGGCCAATCTGCTTATATGGGCTCGCCTGGAAGAGGAATTGATGGAGCAAAAAATGACCTTAGGTATTCTTTGGATAAATTAGATGACTTGAATTATGTGGTAGAGGACATGATTGCATCGCCAGCCTATCCGGATCTTGTAGGCACATATTGGAAGGAAACATTGATACCAAAAACAACCTCAAACAATCAACAAGCAGAAAAAATAATTAACTACAGGGGCATAAGCGTATACCGCATTCAAAATAATAAAATGATAGAAACCTGGCATGTGGTTGACAGACCGCCCAAATAATCCTTAATCAGGTAACTTTGGGCAAGTTCAACGCAACTTGTTTTTCTTTCTTATTTTATCCATGTAATTAGTTAATAGAACTTGTTTATTTTTGAACGTATTGTCTACTCTATGCTGTGTATTCCATACGTGAAGTGCAGCTTCATCATTATCTCCGTTCTCATCACCAAGCCATAACTTATTACAATCATGACAATACCATTTACTAACCATTATACTATAGTAACATTCTCAACTATGCAATACTTTGGACTATAATCATGTATGATAAACATGTAATTACTGCTTATCTTTTTTCTTTTCACAATATATCTTATACCATGTTTTTTAAAACAAATAGTGCATAATACATTTTCCGATGTTGGTCATAAAAGAACACTGGTATCTCATAAGACTCAGTATGGCAAAAAATAACAACGGTTAATAATTAGCATCTGATACAAGGCCATAGATAAAGCCGCAGGAGGAAACAAACACGGCATCATGATACCAGAGTTGCTTCTAGGGGAGGACTCCTGCGGCTCATAAATATACGCGTAGAAAATACAAAAGATTTCTGAGACAATATTCCATAACTTTCCGTCTACCTGTTCCACTCTCTCCCCCTCGCCATGGCGATATTCATTGCTTATATCCATAGTAACATTAGAGCTCAGCTCCCAATGGCTTGTCGTAATATATGTTTGAGATATCCCAAATCACATGTGAGTTATTTAGCTGGCGGGAAATACTGCAGAAGATGTGAGTACTATCTCCTCACCACGGAATTGTTCTGTAGATGTTGTAGAATGAGGCTAAGGGGTAGTCCAGCGGGAAGAATATACAAAGAAAAGGTCAGAGCTGAGAAAAATCTTATTGCCCTGGAGAACGTACCTTCTCGTTATTAACAACCAAAGCACTTGATCTAGTTAGATTTATGACAGACAGTGTAAAGTTAAGGAACCATCTCCGTCTCTAAGATAAATTTAAATTTATAACAATATATCCAGAATCATGATTAATAAACCGGCAATAATTACTTTCATGCTACTATTAGCAGTAACAGGTGGTACCATTGCAATTTCTATACCAGTACTTTCTTCAGATGCACAAGGACAAGGAGAGCCCAGTAATCGTAATACTACTTCAGCTTCTCGAACAATTAATGTAACAATAGGAGATTTGATACTTGAGAGCTCAGGTCTCCCTATAAGGGTTCTTGATATAGGGGG
>JBPCNB010000555.1:0-2411 GCA_051001675.1 Nitrososphaeraceae archaeon
ATCCTATTCCAACTCTATCGCGTGTTTTCGAATTATTACATATTATTTCACGAAAGTACTTAGCTTAATGTACTGGTAAATAGTAGAGAATAGTAATGAGACTATGACATTTAGCAGGTTTATATTGCATTATTAAATTACGTTTTCCATGACAAGACTTGTAAGGAAAGAAGATAAAGGACCCGTGGAAGTAAAGGTTGGAAGCGAAAGTAAGTGGATTTGTATGTGTGGCTTAAGCAGTAACCAGCCTTTCTGCGACGGTTCACATAAAAAGACAGCAGACGAGGAGGCAGGCAAAATTTATAGATATAATCCTGATGGAACCCGAACCGAAACACAGTGATGGGAGAAATCAGGCTTAGCTATGTCTTACGACGATCTTTGGGTCGTTTATCGATCAGACTTCCAATATTATGATGAGTATAATGTGTATGACTATATGTAGTCGATGTGGTACCGAAATTGGAAAAACTTATTCGTGTCACCCACACCTGAAATGAAATTATGTACTGAGTGTTATCAACAGATCCATGGCTTCTGACACGAAATTTTGTAAATAGAAACCCTAATGTTCTTATTTACGAATATCGAATTTTAATGTGGGTTAAAACATAGGCCTATAACGGAGCCGAGTATATGGAAACCAAGAACGTGAGAAATAGTAATAATCTCTCATCCTTCACTATAGGAACCTACTAAATATGTAATTTCATTTCTATCTGATTCTTTTGGGCTAAAAACCGTAAAATTGCAGATAAATTCTAAATCTCAAAAACAAATTCACAACTAGAACGAAAACTTTTAGTAGCTTTAAGCAGGAACGCGCGTGTAAAGATGTCGATAAAAAGGTAAAAATAGGAGAGTAAATATACGTTCAGCAGGGAAATTATATTGGCTAATGCCGATTCTATGAATGAAACTATAGAAAAAATGTTTGCCCTAGTTAGGCAGAGTTTGAAAGATGAGCGCGATAAAGTTGTTAATACGATTAAGGAAGATGTGAAGTCATCTAAACAAAAGGCTCTACTGAGGATGCAATAAGCACACGAGTAATGACTGTTGTCTTGAGTTCTATCACGTCATGACTGATGCGGTAAGCAGACTCTGAATTGTTTTTGCGATGGATGATGCACTGGGTCAGTTTTTCAGAGCACTGCTTATAAACACTAATGTTTGGCGCTATCCAAGTAAGGGCACAGGAAGCGGACTTTATCTCTGCGTCTCACCAACACCAGAATTACATAGAGATGGATAAATATGTGCACAGATAGATGGATTATTCTATAGACAAGACCTCCGCTCACGACGACAACAACGACAAAAAGATAACTTTTGAAGATATAGCTCCTCGGTGGTCCAAACGATTAGCTATGTTAATGGTTGTGAAAGGTTCCTTTTATGAAAAGGAATCTATATTTTCTGATATCATCGACTACAAGACATGTATTGTTGGAGAAGCTTACGGATTTAGTCCATCATACGCTCTTTATGGATCCGTTAACCATTGCATGAAATGTACCTCGTTGAGTCGTGAATTTGCATATGCCGCTAAAATGTCTGACTTGAACAAGCTTACAGATGCAAAACAGAAATTAACCGAACATTGGAACGAGGCACATAGTGATATTTTTGGGAAACTACATAATGACGAAAGGATGCATAGAGGATCCTAACAAAAGCCAATACATAGAGTTGAAAGAATATCCATCGTGGGAGGGCTAATGTGACGGCGCGAAAATAGGAATATAATTTGAATAAACTAGAAGCACTTTTTATTTTCATTATTTGGCTTTAAGATTTTTTATCACTTTTAATGCACAAAAATATCTAAAAGATCAGCCTAAGGCGGGTTATTGAAACGAATATGAAAACCATAATCGGTCACTATAGTGAAGACGTTTGTGTTCTACTTTGGCCTGGTTTGTTTGCATTATCAGTAGACAATTGCAGGTCGGGGAATTTGACCCTAGTATTTTCTTCTACTATGGCACTTGCTTCCTGCATGATATCTACTGCTTCTTCATCTAGTGAAATTGATGAAACACCTGCTCCTACCATTTCAGAAGATGATGCCATTTGACTTGAACCAGACATGATACCGCCAAGTAGCTCAGAAATCTGTCCAAATGATTGATCTGCTTCAGGCAACATAGTCTTGAGTCCTCCTTGTATTCCCTTTATAACCGACATAGCAGGGCTTAACGTAACTACTACATCACCCAGTTCAGTCATTGTGTTTAATCTTAATTGAATTTGTTCGAATGCCAACTTGGCAGAGTTAACCATCTTAATCATTTTACGAATTTGTGATAATTCTCCAGATAATAACTTGCCATAATGGCTATCATGATTCTGCACTGCATTGACAATACGATTAAAAACTACCTTATCTTTTTCCTCCATTTTAGAAG
>JBPCNB010000556.1:0-2076 GCA_051001675.1 Nitrososphaeraceae archaeon
CTCTCATTGTATTCAATGCTCTAATAAGATGCCAAGCAGGATTTTCAATTAATACTGCTAAACTAGAATGGGCATCCCTAGACGGACCTTTTGCAACAAGTTCTACTGATAAAATGCCTTTTTGACCTAAAGATATGATGGGCCTTTCTTTTGAGTCTATAAAGCCACCTTCCCATATCACCGCATCGCATTCAAATTTCTTTTTGTAGACTGTAAGATATTCTTTCAGATGTAAACTTCCAATTTCCTCCTCACCTTCTATAAGAAATTTGATATTACAAGGGACGTCACCCGTTTTGTTCAGATAATATTCAACAGCTTTGATTCTAGTAATTAATTCACCTTTATCATCCGCTGCCCCACGTCCATAGATGTAATTGTCTTCGACCCTTCCGCTAAACGGATCTGCATTCCATAACTCAATAGGATCTACAGGTTGGACATCATAATGATTATAAAATAGAATAGTCCTTCCATTTGGATTTGCTTTGGATTTAACTTCTCCATGTACTAGTGGTGGTGGAACTTCAGCATCAGAATGAGAATCAATACCTTCTCTTTTATTGTACAAGTGCATTATTTCTGTAGTAACACCGGCCTTGCGCATGATGCTAGCCACAACGTTTGCACATTCTACAAGTCCCTGTTTGACAGCAGATACACTGGGCTGTCTGATAAGTAATTGTAAGTCTGCTATAATATCATCACTACTAGAGTCTACATGCAAATGCAAATTTAATTTACTCAAAATCCACTTCTCCTTTAATAGATTTAATTATTATTAATAGCGTTTCTATCTATCAACTATTACATATAATAAACCAACTAGATTATAGGTTCATTAATTTTTGTTTTCTCCCATACATGGGCAATTATTTCAGAGACAGTTTGTTCTATAGAACCATTAAATTTTTCGTGCCATAATTTAGCAACATAATTACCCGGACTACTTTTATTTTCTAGTCTTTTCTCTAATATATCTAGAAATTCTTCCTTTAAACCTAAATCAGCTAGACCTTTTTTTGCAAAATCAAGTTGACTCCTAACAGTATCCATAATATTAAAATTACTCATTGCATCGTAGCCTGATCTTATTACAGCCATCCTTTCTTCTCTTAATACTGCCATTGGCCGTAATTGTCTTTCTTCACTAATGGCTCTATACAAATAACCAATAAAAAATTCAATCAAGGCAAATAATGATTTAGGAGTTGGTTGCACAGACATTACTCTTGTTTCAATACGATAAAACTCAGAATTTAGCCGAATACGTGCGTCGTCATGTCTCTCCTTTTCAAGTCCAAAGTAGTCTTTCGCAATAACTGATTTTCTTGAGGTTAGGTAGTCGATGTAATCCTCTACACCATCTAAATATTTTAAAATAGATGGGAATCCAGAATTTTGCTGCTCTGATTGATCATATAGGTAAATCCTTGGTTCGTGGAAAGAAGATATTTTACCGGCAAATAGTTTACTATTAGCTCCAAGTAAAATTGCAGATGGGATTATGTTTAGTATGTGATTGAACATCATCGCAGTATGAGCCGGGTTTTGGCCCTGTAGATGAAGGTGAAAACCTTGTATTGCCGTTGCAATCTGTAGTGCTCTTATCTTTTGCCCATCAATTTCAACATCAGGAATTTTACTTTGCCATTCGGCTAGCTTTTTGTAACGTGGTTTATCTGTAATCAATGCCTGAATGTGGGACATGATAATTGTGAAAATTATTATTCAAGTAGTAAAGACTTGGAACCAGTGCTGTATATCAATTATAATAACTTTTTCAAGTCCAATGCCATAGTTTTGAGATTCTGCGATCCAACTTATTGAAAGAGGTCTGCACATGACAGGCTCAGATCTATCAGAAGCTGCCATAAGAAGAGCAATAGAAGTTTATGATTATGATAAGAGCAAATGATGATTGGTCATCTGATACATAATTCATAGTTCAGTGCTTCCTTAACGTAAGGTCGTTTTGTCAAATACTATTAATTATAATTGACAGTACATCACTTCACATCAATGAAAATACTTATGAACATGCTGTTGACAACGGTAATTTATTAGCTTTAACTG
>JBPCNB010000557.1:0-3764 GCA_051001675.1 Nitrososphaeraceae archaeon
TCTGCTCAAAGTTGAAGCCCAAACCATGGACAAGCTTAAGGAATTTATAAGCACAAAAATACGAAGAATGAGAGGGGTCAAATCAACGCTTACAATGCTAATAATGGAAGATTAGGATTCAGATTGAATCTTTTCATTGCCTTTAGGGGGGTTGTGTTTTTTATACCTGAACTCGTCGAGCTTGATTAGTTCATGATAAGAGCCAAATTGATTAGGATCTGTCTTATCGAGCAGGGACTCAGATTCAGTGTCCTCCTCGCTGTCATAAACTTTCAATAGCCCATAAGTCGTGGATCGCTGTGCTGGCACCCTTCCCGCTGATCTTATTGCTGCCCTAATCTCTTTCGGTTTCAATATCTGTCCATACGAAGCCCCTGCTGCGGTCGAAATGCTTTCGTTAATAAGGGTTCCACCGAAGTCATTTACTCCTGCTCCTAATAGTATATGAGACATCCTCAGTCCTTCCTTGACCCAGGAGACTTGGATGTTGCTAATGTATCGATTTAAAATAATTCTGGCTACTGCATGCATCTTAAGTACTTCGCTTCCGTCGGCTCCAGGACGTACATGGGCGACAGTATTACGATTATACATGGGCGCTTCCGTATGAACGAAGCTCAAAGGAACAAATTCTGTAAAGCCCCCTGTTTCTTTCTGAATTGATCGTAGCAGTGCCAAGTGTTTCGCTTTGTCTCTAGATGATTCTACATGTCCGTACATAATTGTACTAGTTGTGGGAACTCCAATTGAGTGTGCGTATTTAATTATAGTAATCCAATCCTTAACAGTAATTCTTCCAGGAGAAATGACGTTCCTTATATGTTGATCTAGGATCTCAGCCGCCGTCCCTGGATGACTACCTACGCCTGCGTCTTTTAGCATTTTCATGTATTCCCGAACTGGAATATCCGACCTTTTGGAACCATAAAGAATCTCTTCCGGAGAAAAAGCATGGATGTGTATTTCGGGAAGCTCCTTCTTTATGGCCTCGCAAATATCGATATAAAGACGACCATCCATCTTTGGAGGAAGCCCTGCCTGGATACATACTTCGGTTGCACCTAATTTCCAGGCCTGTTTCGCTCTATTTACAATCTCCTCAATTGGAAGAATATATCCTTCTTCCTCCCGGAAATCCCGGCTGAAAGCGCAAAACCCGCATCGTTTGATGCATACATTTGTAAAATTAACATTTCTATTAACCACGTACGTCACATGATTACCAACTGCCCTCCTCCTGAGCTCATCTGCGACCATTAGCACCATACTCATTTCCATCCCCTTGCAATCAAATAATTCTGCAGCTGCATCTTCTGAAATATCCTTTTCATCCAGAACATCGTCTAGTGCCGAGGACACTATCGGATCCGCACTTTTCAAAAGAGAATCAAAAGTCAATTTACTAAATCCTCTCTAACAAGACCCGAAGAGTCACTAAATGGCTTTATATAATCTCTGAGCTTGTCAGAAATATATTCAGTATGAAGTACAAATTCGGGATAGACAGGGAGCCTAGCCCGCAGACAAAATCCTTTCCCGAGCGTAACAGACCGGACGGATTTTATTGATGGCCACGGGAATTCAGGATTAACATAATCAATAGTTACTGGGGAAATACCACCCCAGTCGTTAATTCCTGCGTCTAGGAACCTTCCAAAAATGTCCGGATTTAGATTGGGAGGGACTTGAATATTCATATCCTGCAGGATAATTCTAGCTATACCCACAATTTTGAGAAAGTGGCTCAGCCCAATAGGTGCAGTTTCCTCCATTCCAGTACCCGGCTTCGGCGCGAAATTCTGTAATATTACTTCCTGGATATGACCATACTTCTTGTTTAATTCCTTTATCAAATACAAGGAATCAATAATTTCCTGGTCGCTCTCTCCTATACCTAGGAGCAGTCCTGTGGTGAACGGTATCTTCAGTTGTCCCGCCTCTTCTAAAGTCCGTATTCTTACTTTTGGATTTTTGCTTGGCGCATTTTGATGCGGCATATTTCTTTCACTTAGCCGCTGGCTTGAAGATTCGAGCATCATGCCTAAACTGACATTATTATCTTTCAATAGAGACATCTCTTTTTTTGTTAGGCTTCCTGCATTTGTGTGGGGTAGCAAGCCAGTCTTCTTTAAGACACTCTCGCTAATCTCTGCTATGTATTCAACAATCGAAGTGTGCCCCAGAGCTTTCAGCCATTCTCTGGCCTGCTCATACTTTTGTTCGGGCCTCTCTCCAGTGACTAGTAATGCCTCTGTACATTTGAATTTTTTACCCACCTCAGCCAATGCAATTACTTCACGAGGCGTCATCATCCTAGCTGCTCGGTTGTACGGATCCTTTTTGTAAGTGCAATAAGAGCATGAATCCCTGCAGAGATTAGTCAGTTCTATGAAGACCTTCCTCGAATAAGTGATAATTTCAGAATTACTATTATTATTCCGTATATTTCTAGCAGTAGAAATGATTAGATGATCTTCTTTTGATTTCATTAGCTCATATGCTTCTGCCCTAGAAATTGTTTTTCCTTCTACGCTCCTAGCGAGAATTTCTTGAACAGATATGGTGGATACCAGAGTATCAGAATACATTTTTTTCTTGATCTTGGCATAGTAAGATCCATTCATGATTAATAAACGATTTCAGCCCACTTTACCAATTATTATTGGGCTAACAATTGTTTTCACTGAAGTGGATTTGTATACTCCTTCATATTATAATGCCTCCCTCTCCATTTCACTTCCCCATCCTTTCTTGCATCAATGAGACACGAAGCAAAGCAAGACGATATCACCAATGCCGCCAACGGGCAAAATAGAGCGTAAAAAGGGCTCTGAAAGACACCGAGGTTCGACTGGATTCCATTGCTAGCAAAAATTAGGAGTATCGTCAGAATATTGGTCGTTGTTAAAAATAATACAAGTAAATGAAAGATATTGGCTGGACCGTACATGAACGATAATTCAATATGAAAAATAGCCAGCCAAATCGAAAAGGGTAACAATACGAAGGGTTCAAGCAATAGGAAAACAACTGCCACACTCATGAGGATTGTTGTAGTTTTGTTTCGTGAATATAGTGGAATCACGAGTCTTCGCATGCCATGCCATAATGTGTCGAGATCTCTGGCCCACAACGCTGTGATGAATGATTCGCCCCTTACCATTCTAATCAGGAATTTCTTGTTTTTCAATTCTGCACCCAGAGCGCCATCTTCCACGAGCTCTTGCCTTACGATTTTATGGGTCCCTATGGCTTCATAAGAGGATCGAGTAATCAAATAGAAACTCCCAAAGAAATATCCAATTTTCGTCCGGGGATTGTTGACACGCAAGCACGAGAATCGAGTATGGAGGAAGATAGATAACATAGGCAAAACTATCTTGGTCCACAAGTCTTTGCAGAGCAATTTAGGAATAACGGTGACTGCATCGGCATTATATCTCCGCAGATTTTGTTCCGCCAGCTTCATCGCCGACGTGCTATGGTCTGTATCAGCATCAGTGAACAACAGAAGCTGGCCCTTGCAACGAAGATATCCCCGATAACACGCCCAATTTTTACCCACCCATCCACCAGGTTTGACTCCCGCTTGCAATGCTATAACGCGTTCTTTGTATCTTGTTGAGTATTTTTGCATGATCTCCCAGGTTCCATCTTCAGAGGAATCATCAACAAGAACGATTTCAAAGTTAGGATAATTCTGCTTTACCAAACCGTCCAGGCACTTGGTAATATATCGTTCTTCATTTCTCGCAGGTACAATG
>JBPCNB010000558.1:0-1161 GCA_051001675.1 Nitrososphaeraceae archaeon
TAAAGGAGCATGAACCAACAGCAGTTAAAAGAGAAATGACTGAAAGAATAGCAGAACCCGGACAGACTGGAACCAACTCTGAAGATGCAGCGGAAATAGCTAGGAAAAAAGGTATGGCTAAGGGTACTGCTGGCGCAGCAGAAACTGGCAGCGAATATGAACAAGGTTCAGCTGGATCTAATAAGTAATTAATTGTTAATTACTGAGTCATTTCTATTTTTTTAAATTATCCTTTGGCTAAAAGGAACTAAAAAAATCGAAGGTAACAATGTTGGATACAGGAAAAGCATTGAGCCAAGATATTAGGTCTTTTGATATAGTGTAACAACTCAATGCAGCTGGCGTAAATCCAGTAGTTTAGAAAATTCGGGAATGATACATGCAATGCAACGAATGATATCACTTCAATTCCCATCAACCTTGGAGATGGATTTTTCTGGAGTTATCAAACAAGTTGGAGAAGGCGTCTCTCCTTCAGATTTTAAATAAGGAGATGAGGTGTATGGACAAGGCTGGTGTGATAAGGGGTAATACTTGTTGCTTGTGTCTAAACTTTTTATTTATCGGCATCTATTAGAGATAACCTGTGTCTTTAGATGAAATTGATCTAAGAATATTGAGCAGTATACTAAAAGATGCCCGAAAGTCTTATCGAAGAATAGCAGAGGACATAAATGTATCTCCTCCTACTGTTTTGAGTAGAGTCCAAAAGCTAGAGAAGGGACACATTATCAAATCTTATTCTGCAGTACTTGATCATGAGAAATTAGGTTATGATCTTACAGCTGTTATAGAGGTTACTGCTGTTAAGGGAAAGATAACAGAAGTACAAAAGCACATATCAAAATTTCCAAATGTCTGTGCTGTTTACGACATAACTGGATTAACTGATATGATAATAGTCGCAAAGTTCAGAAATCGAGAAGAGCTCAGTAACTTTGTAAAAAAGGACATGTCCCTATCATATATTGAAAGAACTAATACTCATATGGTTCTAATAACTGTAAAAGAAGATTTTGGGTTTATTTAGACAGCTAACTTGTTTTGATTTACAAATTATGGAGACGCCAGATCCTGATAGCCTGTAATGCTTTAAGTCTTCAGACTCCGTTACTAATTATTGTCAATAATCAAAAAAAGGGTTTGTATTAAATGAAGTTC
>JBPCNB010000559.1:0-2306 GCA_051001675.1 Nitrososphaeraceae archaeon
AGTTACAAGTATACGATATTTCACACTGCTATTGGGGCCTAGTACTCATTGCTCTAAACCATACCTAGACTCGAGCAGTGCTATTCTAACGGTAAAGCATTATCACTAGACTCCGTCGACATCAATGGGAGATATCAATTAAAATGAATTATTCGTCAGCATTATAGACATTGTATAGACGGAGCGGCTGTATGGACTGCGACAGGTTTACGTGAAATTACGAAGGGCTTAGCGAAGCGACTTGCTTGGTCAAGGTAGCTTATTGTTAAACATCCTAAATATCATATTCAACGTATCATTTTAGGTACGTAATTAACTTTAACTGTGCATAAATGACTTCTGGCAGAGTACTTTGAGCATGTTTTGGATTTTTGCCATGTTTTTCATATAAATTAGTAATTGAATGTTATCAGCTTCACCTTGAAAACCTGTTTACCTGTACTTTAAAAAGATACAATAAAAGATATGAACGAAAAATTAACAATATTGGAAATGCATAAGATCAATAATCAAAAAGTAAAGTTACTGAGTACTAAGAAAGTTTATCCAGGAGATATTTCAATTAGGCTTGATAGGTTTGAGTTAAATAAAAGGATAGTTGAAAAAGAAATTGTCGAGCATTCGCCTTCTGTAGGTATAATTCCTGTTTTAGATGATCACAACATAATTCTTGTGACTCAATATCGTCCCGCAACAAGAAAAACTATATTAGAAATACCTGCTGGTAAGATAGAAAAAGGTGAAACTCCAAAACAAGCTGCTCTTAGAGAAATGACAGAAGAAATTGGTTATACTGGAAAATTGGCACCCTTATTGCGATGGTACCTAGCACCAGGATATTGCACAGAAGTAATACAGATATTTATTGCGACAAGATTGAAAAAATTAAAAGCAAGGGGAAAGTTAGACGAGGATGAAAATATTACAATTAAGCGCATGAAATTGACTACTGCCATTAGGAAATGTATCAGTGGAGAAATTGTGGACTGCAAGACAGTTGCGGCATTATTGACCTATGCGAAAATATCAGGATTATAATATAATCTAGAACTGCATTGAATACTGGTTCATATAATTCGGAGGGGCATCTAAAAATACTAAAAAATACTATATTGAGTATCCACAGGGAATAATAGGAAACGATTCATAAAGCCAATGACTGCAGCACCTATACAAATGACTAATAATAATTATTCATTTCCCGACAGGAAAATTGACAGTATCAGGAAAGGAATTCAACCTTTTATTGCTAACAAGAAAAGAAATATATCTTGAAATAACAAATTTCATACTCGAATTAAATACAGATAAATCCCTCTGCTATCTAGTTATAGAAAATAAATTACCTGGCTGGTTTGCATACTTTGCAAATTTGTGTAAATTCACTCAATCTGTCATTGTTCAGTTTTTTTAATTCCGAATATCTGATAGACTCAACGTCGTTTTCTTCACACGCTAATCCAATCAATATTGTCAACGATTTATGCCGCTGTAGTTCTTCTTGTTTGAGATCCAGACGAGTCGACAGACCATAAAAACCCCAGCCTATAAGTATTCTCAAGGGTAATGGTTAAAGAAGATTATACTCGAAGCATAGTTCCCAGAACCTAAAGAAAGCGATGTTAAGAGCCGAACTAATCCATTGATATTAAGTGTTACACTAATACCAACCGACGGAACTAAAATAGGTATTTACCCTCATGTAGAAAAGCCTAAAGCACTATGATCATGTCTTAAGTCAAGTCTTCACAGATGTATGCCATACTTCTACCCTCTATTACATTATGACTACATCAAAAGTATAGAATATACCATTAAAACAAAAAAAAATATTGATCAACTGATAAAGTGATTATTGTCTAACCAGGGGAAATCGAACCTTCATATTCTAGGTAGTAGGCTTCTTTGATGTCATTATTCTGTTTGCAATCCTCAATAATACGTAGATCATGGGTGGTTTTTATTTACGCAATAACCATATTGAGTATGTTGACGTCTTAAGCAATATTCAATTGTGCAAGGTTATAATTGCATAAATAATTGGTAAAATTAATAATAAGAGTGGATGTTAAAGGCATACTTCAAATTAATGCCATTCTACTCATCCACTGCCCGATAACATTAATTTCCCCTCCATATTATCTGGATTTTCCTCAGAAGGTGATAAGGTTAGATTGCCACTAAGAAAAGTGCCATCTACATCTAATCCAAAGTCCATCATAGAAATATCTCCCACCATTAAACCCCCTTCTTTCAAAATATAGGTTGTTGTATTTTGGTTTGAATCTTCTCTAACTCTATCAATC
>JBPCNB010000560.1:0-2400 GCA_051001675.1 Nitrososphaeraceae archaeon
GCATTAGAGGATTCTCCAGACAATGAGGCTAGTGCCACAACATGATAGTTGGTTATAATATGCCCATCCTTATCGTAAACGAATCCAGATCCTAAACCGGAACTAAGAGGTCCCGCTATGTTTCTGCTTGTAGTAGTAACTTGTACTACCGAATCTTGCACCCTGGAAAACAATTCGGTCAATGTAAGTGATGTCGAGACATTAGTGGAAGACGTATTAGTACCAAGAATAGTTTTGTTACTATTAGTATGATTTTGCACTTGCAGTAGCTGAGCATCTACTACCAATACGTTATTGTTATCAATACTAAAAATTGTTGCAAGAATAAGTGCAAGTGTGACCATACAAGTACATGTGACTATTCTTAAGGAATTGGTATTTGCAAAGACATTCATCAGTCTAACTCTGCTTCAAAGATAAGATAATATAAGTATTAGGAAATGTAGTTAGTATACTTATATAAAACTTAAACATCTCACCGACTATTGTTATCCTCAACTACAGCAGCAAATATTTCACCACTATTAGATAGAAAGATTGAAGAGATAAGCGCTGGTATATCAGCATCATATTCATTACACCTTCGATCCGCTGGCCAACATAATGTTACAGTTATCATTGACTATATTGTAACTATGAAAAGTGAAGTTAATCTATCAGATCATTATAGAAGGGATTTGATCGAAGTCTTATCCAAGTTTTCTAAATATAATGATAACAAATCTTTCAAAGATTTGAAGCGCAGTGATGTTATCGCGTTCTTGGAAACCTTTCGCAGAACAGAAACCCAAGATCCGTTACATAAGTGGATAGGGACGTATAACATATATAGAATACATCTAATACGTTTCTTCAAATGGCTCTATAATCCTGATATTGAACCTGACAAGAGGCCTAAACCTGCACTAATAGAAAATATCCCCCAACTGAAAAGAAAGGAAAAATCCATTTACAAACCAAGTGATTTATGGACCCAACAAGACGACCTTTTGTTTCTGAAGTTCTGTACTTCCAAACGAGACAAGTGCTATCATGCTATCTCCAGAGACACTTCATGCCGTCCTCACGAAATAGTCAAACTAAAGATAAGGGATATTGTCTTCAAGACCGTAGGATCTAATCAATATGCAGAAGCTCTGGTTAATGGTAAAACAGGTTCTAGGCCTATACCTCCAATCGATTCAATCCCATATCTAAAGGACTACTTGGACCATGAGCACCCACAGCCGTCAAATCCTAACTCTCCTTTGATATGCGGGACAGGTAGGGGTCTTGGAAGGCATGTCAAGGCTACAAGGATTTACAATATTTATAATGAATATAAGAAGGAAATATTTCCAAAGCTGCTAGAGTCTCCTACCGTCTTGCCAGAGGATAAAAAGCAGATTGCAGAACTCCTCAAAAAACCTTGGAACCCCTACATAAGAAGGCATAGCGCACTCACTGAAAAGGCACGGATATTGAAGGAACCCATTCTGAAAATGCATGCAGGATGGACTCCAAGGTCCCAAATGCATTTAATATATGAACACAGGTTCGGGGATGAGTCGAATGAGAGTTTACTAGAGGCTTATGGCATAGTAGCATCAGGCCAACAGATAGATCAGCTAAGACCAAAACAATGTCCTAACTGCTCAGAGCCTAACAAGCCAGATTCAAAGTTCTGTAATAAATGCCGCATGATAATGTCATATGATGCTTATGCAGAAACTTTAGAGGAGCAGAAGAAGAAAGAGTCAGAGGTCCAAATGCTGAAAGATAAATACAAACAAGATATGAAATCTATGCGCGAAGAGATAAAAGAAGATATGAAAAAACAAATATCTCAGTTGGTAACTAAACTAAAACCGGAGATTGTAAAGGAAGGACTAAGATGATGCGTCTAATCACCGTCGTTGCTTGATATCTTTTGGTAAATCTCTGATACTATAGGAATTGATGCATTGTCTTTTGGAATATTGTCAATCAGATTCTCAAGGAATACAGTGACTTTATTCTTACCAACTTCGCTTAAGGCTTCAATCTTACCCTCAAGTAAGAAGATCTTATCTTGTTGAGTGACCTCATACTTCTCAAAGCACTCTGCCCACTCAACAAAGTAAGCACTTAACTTTTGATAAAAATCTGAAAATCTTTCTGACTTGATAAGCTCATTTAAGGAGTTAGGTATACCATTGTATCGTAAGAGTACTATGAATGACCGTTGGGTTTTGTTTTGTATTGCAATGTCTTTTACCAACTCTTGGAACTGTGTTATAGTATTTTTTATATCCAGGGTATCCTTATAACCGGCGGTAGGTGCAAATACATCCACCAAATTAGATTCCAGAGAAGATGATAATCCTGGTCCTGCATCCTTCTTTAGGAAATCCCTACTTTTAACACGAGTAACTTTCATTC
>JBPCNB010000561.1:0-1572 GCA_051001675.1 Nitrososphaeraceae archaeon
TTCTATTTCAAATTATAATTACTTTAATTCAACAATAGAAAGGGCTAAAATAAAAAAGGAGCGACGGAATCAGCCACTTAATAATTTTAGCAGAAGCTTTCTCAATTATTGCAAGTGTCATCAGCACCGCACCTGCAATATGCTTAGCCATATCTTTTTTTCTTGCTATTTCATTTGGGTAATGGCTTCTTGACCTGGCTCTATTAGTTTTTTAGTCATTTCTCCTTCAAGTGCTGAAAGGATCGCTTTCTCTTATTTTGGCCGAAAGCATTGGCTCACTCTATTGACAACGAATCAATTTTTCTTCCCGTTTCAGTTTCAGAGCGTCACTTAAACAAATGTGGATGTATTAGCTTTTTGACCTCTTCCACAGCTTTAATCTACTCTCCCCAGCTTATGCTGAGGTACCGGCCCCGGGGGCTTCTCTTGCTAAAGCCCGAAGCTCTTCTTGTGTTGGTTCTGAGTCTCTTTCAAATTTAGCACTTACTAAACCGCTTGGTGCACTGATGTACAAATAGCTGCCGTCATAATTGGAAATATAGGGCTTTGGAATATAGTAGAGATGCACCTTCGCAACCCCTTCTCTCACAACTATAAACTCATTCCCTACTCTTTCCACATCCCCTATATCCACATTATCGGTTGTTCTTACGTGTTTGTGAACTATTTCTTCCCAGGGAATATTAAGAGCTTCACCGGATTGGCCATCTTTAAGTGTAACACCAGGTTCATCAGCCATAAAGGGAACGCCATGGACAAACTGAGGATGATCAGAGTCTACTTTTCGCTTACGTTCTTCATATTCTTGAGTACGGAACTCTGACTCGGATGGTGGTGCATCGCGGTGGTAACGGTCTTTTATTTCGTCTTTTGTGAGAGACACATGAAGATTGTCCCCATCAAAGCCTTGGATATAGTATTTTGGAATGTAATAGTGTTTCTTACTTACTAACCCTTCCGTTACTTCAACATAGTCGCTAGATACACTTTGCACTTTACCCAATTCCTGGTTGTCACTTGATTTTACTTTCTTGTCAAGAATCTTTTCCCATGGCATGCCTACAGTGTCTTGTGTTGTTATGGCAGAAGGTGATCCTCCACCTGCGTAGGATGGTATATTGCTATCAAAATCAGGGTGTTGCTTGGTAATGTCTGTTCGTCTTTGTGTGTATTCTGGAGTTTCAAATTCAGAAGGTTGTGGCTCTTTCTCTTTTTCGAATCTCGATTTGACTTCGTCTTTTGTGAGAGAAACCCACAAATGGTCACCATCATAGCCTTGGATATAGTATTTTGGAATATAGTAATAATTCTTGGAAACCACCCCTTCTTTTGTTTGAATATAATCCTTAGTTATACTTTGGATTTTGCCAAGATCCTTGTCGTCACTTGATTTTACCTTTTTGTCAATCGCCTTATCCCATGAAATAATATCAGCCATTCTAATACGATTAGCTATTTTTGCACATGCAATTTAATAGTTTCAGACTAATCTTATATGATTTTATGGATGTTTTATACTTAGAATAATAATATGACAATCCAGCAGAATTGGTGGGAAGTTGTCCTTCATAT
>JBPCNB010000562.1:0-3477 GCA_051001675.1 Nitrososphaeraceae archaeon
CTAAGCAGCAAGTGTAACCCATGTAGGTAATCAAAAATGTAACCGATCTGTGTAAGTACAACAACTAGTTAACCCTAACACCTTGCTTCTACGCCAGTCTAATTTGGATTGTTCACTCCTAGTGCTCAAATGTTCACTTTTTCACGCTCGCTATTTGTGGGTGTTCATTTCTTATGCTTAGCATGCACTGGAACTACACAATGTAGGGACGAAGTTTGCTTTATGTTTTCTCAAATCTCGATATCGACCCAGCTCTATCGTTTATGTACAGTCTTTCCTTTATCCCGTGGATAAATACCTTCTGACAAAGCGTGTTAAAAGTAATCTTAATAGACTAAGATTGAGCCATCTGTGAATAAAAAAGCTGAATTGTTTGTATCTATCATTACTTTAGTTTCTGTAATAGTAATTCTTATCCCCTCGGTATATTCACTGACGTCCACTGAGTTAAATATCATCTACATTTTTGATGTAGTAGTCGTGGTTATATTAGCCGTAGATTTCTATATGAGACTCAGAGAATCAGGGCAAGGCTCAAGATTCATTCTAACTCATTGTTATGAGATACCTGCAATGTTACCACTCGTTTTGTTTGGCGTCCTAGAACAAGATCAGAGCTTCATAGGGGCAGGCATTCGTTCTCTGAGACTCGTACGCCTATTTAGGATAGTTCAATTATTTTTTAGAGCTCTCAAGCTCTTTGAAGGCCGTAGGATATTGTATATTATAGCATTTTCTACTATGGCTGTCACCCTTGGAGCTGTGGCTGAATATCTAGTTGAGTCACCTGATCCAGAAGCGAAGATAACTAATATTGGAGACGCTTTTTGGTGGGCTATAGTTACGGTTACAACTGTAGGATATGGTGATTTATACCCTGTAACTCCGGGAGGGAAGATAATAGCATCGATGCTTATGATTATAGGAATTGCCATTCTCGGTGTCTTAATTTCTACGCTTGGAGCGGGACTTATAGAATCAAGGTTTTCGAGAGGGGATAAAAGCAGGGGTAAGAAGACTGCCGAACCTAGCTTAGCTGATGAAACCAAGATATTAATAAAAAATAAAATAGATAAAATTGGAGACCTAAACCAAGAGGACTTTGAGAATCTTATAACGACCATAAAGAATCTTCGTAATATGTCGAATACGTAAGCCCAATGATCTGTATGTAGTATTTGTTTAAAAGAACGTTATACCTTAATCTAGATAGCGTAATCCCTTGAATGGCGATGATAATTCTAAGCGCTTTAGAATCTACCAGCTGGGCTGGCTTGTAATTTACATGGGAATTGCTCTCGCAATACTTTTTCTACTTCCTTTTCCTTTTGATTTGATTCTCTTATTTGGTATTATATTTCTGATTCAATTCTTTAGAAGAAGAAGGTTTATACAAAGATATGGAAGTCAGGGAGGAATAAAAGGTTTGTTTGGAATGTTCTCATCTTCATCGCCTTCTGGGAACCTACATAAGCCATTGAGATACTATTGTATGAGCTGCGGAAAAGAACATAACGATAAGGCATGTCCTATTTGCGGCTCCAAAATGAAAAGGGTAGGATAATGTTGCGGATGAATAATAGGCACTATTTACTTATGGATTTAAGCAACATCTACTACTAATATTCTCTTCTTACCGGGCCATATGAGTCATGATCCATGGTAAACTGAGTAAATTTATTTTTGAGTTACTGGAAAAATATTATAATATTTCTGTTTCCAACCAGGATATCTATGACGGTGTTCTATCATCTGAACCTTTTGATTTTGATCAGAAGAGAGTAAAGCGGATGGCAGAATGTCAGCTAATAATGAATCCTGCAGTTGTAAAATATGTTCATGCTTTTCTTGGTGAAAGACTGAAAGAATACGAAGCATATTTCGGAGAGATTCCAACAAATGAAGTCTTGGAGACAAGAAAAACGGAATATCAGCGGTCGAAAGGTCCTGATGATCTAGAGAGTCTAAAATAGGACTGTAATATCTTAGTAAATCCTAATATCTTACAGTGTGTCTGGTAAGATATTGGGACTCAATAAAGTAGGACATACTACTGTCCTAGGGGTTTTGATGATATTATCGGCCTTGACTACTACTGCTGCACCACAGTTAGATGTTATAGCACAAGAAAATGGTCTACCAAGATTATTTGCTATAGGATCTTCAGATACAGGAGCAAAAGAGGTACCACTAAAAGGTATAAGACAGAACGGTGAGGTTACCCGAGTCAGCGACTATAAGATAGATTTTAACAATGTAATCCAGATACCTAACGGTCAAAACCTTGTACTGTTCCCAGATTCTTCAGCTCAAGGATTCACAATAATAAAAGCAAAGCTGGTAAATGAACAGAAACAGACTACTGTTCTAGTCCCTGTGTCTGGGCAGCAAAATACCTTTTCACTAAATGGTATACCAAATGGTGTCTATACCCTGCAAGCTGTAGGCAGGTTGGGGAATACTGAGGGTGGTTACGAAACTGTCATAGTACTCCCAGTTCTTACCGAAGAAACAAAGAAGGTAGTACAAAACAGAATCAACCAAATACTGTTTGTAGATATTTATGTAGAAATAATCTTTGAAGATCCCGGACCATCGCCATGTTACTTCGATCCAAACCTCGCCGAATGCAAGCCAATAAACGGGAAGTGCCCACCTGGTTCTGGCTTTAACGACGATGAACAATGTATTCCACATGGAAAATGTCCCAGTGGATATGGGAGGTTGGATGATGATGAAACTGGTAAATGCTACAAGAAAAGCGAAATAAAAACATGTCCTGATGGATACATAACTCACAAGGATGATGAGTGTCCACCAGAAACTAAACCACCTCTGTGTAAACCGTGTGGAGGGGAACTTTGCCCAGATGTTTGCTTACCCCCAGAACCAGAACTACCGGTATGTGATGAAAATACATCACCAGGAGAGTTATGCAGAGACGAGGGCGATATGCCACCTCCTGACGATAATCTAGCATACGATCCCAGCTGTCAAGCTACTGCTGAGATTGGCTGTCTTGACGAAGAAACAGAAGCAAGTGAGGACGAGGATCAACCCCCGGCAGATGATGAACAACCTGAAGAAGAACCTAGTGATGACGGCAGTAATGGTGGAGATGATAGCAGCGAGGATGGAGAAACATCACAAGAAGGTTCGGACGAAGGAACGGGTTAGATGATCATAAAGGCAATGAGAGAACGCTTGTGCCGTATATGTAATCGTCTATACACAAGAAAATTACCCCATGTTAAGCAACGACACACACGTCTTGCGTATGATAATTTTATAGCATCACATATCAGCCCAAAGGGTCTTAGGTGTCATATATGCAAAAGGTCTTTTGATTCCATCCCTTTACAACATGTCAAAGATATACACCGAGATAGGCCCTTCCGCGAATTAGCGACAAGCCTTGATTAAAAAATAATATAGGAGGGATTATTATTTTTCTCTAGAGTTGGCAATCATATTCCC
>JBPCNB010000563.1:0-4614 GCA_051001675.1 Nitrososphaeraceae archaeon
GCTACCAACAAGCAGCTGAAAGTCAAAGTATGGAAAAAGTTCAAGCTTGACAATGTAAAAGAAGCACTACAAGCCCTGTCTTCAAAAGAAAGAAACGGCAGGATTCTTTTGGATATAACATAAAAGCAAAAAACAAACCAAGGCAAAGACAGATATTTCTTCTTCCCAATCGATATCCGGTAGAAAAAATGGATTAGTGGACAACGAAAACAAAAGGAGGTTGAACAACCACAACAAAAACAAAAACAAAAACAACAATTAATAATGAATGTATTTGGTCAAGTATCTGAGCCAATATGCACCTATTATCGATGCCATCACAAATTTTCACTTCATGGTCCAAGTAGATGTCGATGTAAGTATCCAACTAATAAGATACTTGGAATATTCATGAGATATCCATGAGGATGACAGCATTAAAGACACTCCAACACAAAATGATAAGGCAATAAAGATAAAAATTATTTGATAGCATTGTTATACCCATAGATTTCTAGATGACAAAAATGTTAGAAGAACATAACAAGAAAAGAAACTTTGTTAGAACACCTGAACCAAGTGGGGATACGAAACAAACGAAACGAATTAGAGATAATAAAGGCAGATTTGTAGTGCAAAAACATGATGCGACAAGATTGCATTATGATTTTAGACTTGAGGACAAAAAAGAGAGGGTATTGAAGTCTTGGGCAGTACCAAAAGGCATTTCTCTCGATCCTAAAATAAAGAGGCTAGCAGTATTAACAGAAGATCATCCATTAGATTATTTGCTCTTTGAGGGCGTAATACCTGAGGGCAGCTATGGTGCTGGTACTGTTATTGTATGGGATACAGGCATCTATGCATCAGAACAGGATATCTCAGACCAATTTAAAAGAGAAAAGATTACTTTTTCGTTATATGGTCAGAAATTAAGAGGAAAATTTAAGTTAATAAGAATTCGTTCAAGAGGAGAAGAAAATCAGTGGCTTTTGATGAAATTAGCTGACGGAGTAGAGTCTGAAGAAGATTTGACTATTAACAGACCAGAATCTGTTTTGACCGGAAGAACAAATGATGATCTGGAAATAGGGGAAGATAATGAGGAAAAGAAGGATGGAAGTAGTACTATAAATGTAAAAAGTACAATCAAAAAACAAGCAAGCGAAGCTCAGACGACATATGCTAACAATATTACTACAGTTATTGGTCAGAAGCAAAAGGAATTTTCCACCAAAATCAAACCAATGTTATCAACACTAGTGGATAAGCCATTCAAAAACAAAGATTGGGTTTTCGAAGTTAAATGGGACGGAATACGCTCAATACTATTCTTACACAAGTCAAATAGAATATTAGAGCTACAATCAAGGAATGGTAAATTGATCACTCATAGGTATCCGGAACTAGTAAAGGCATTAAGCTTCTCAACTCCTTCATCCTCTTCAGTTATTAAGTGCAAAGAATCAACGGTTTTGGATGGGGAGATTGTAGTATTAGATAATAAAAAAAGCATTCCTAGTTTCCAAAGCCATCAGAGAAGAATGAATGTAGATTTTATTAAAGAAATTGAAAACTTGTCGAAGGAGATACCAGCAACATATTACTTTTTCGATATTCTTTATCTTGATGGAATCAACTTGCAGGGTCTTCCTTTCTTAGAGAGGAGAAAAATCCTATCTCAAGCTATTGGTAAAGAGAATGCACGAATAAAAATATCTCACTTTATTGAAGAGAAAGGCCAAAAGGTTTTTGATAATACCAAAAGCATGGGATTAGAAGGTCTAATAGCCAAACACAAATCTAGTAAATATGTGCAGGGAATACGTTCAAAAGACTGGCTAAAAATCAAACATATTAAGACTCAAGACTGCGTAGTTATAGGCTATACCAGAGGAGAAGGGAATAGAGAAAATTACTTTGGTTCGCTTCTCCTTGCAGCATTTGATCCTAAGAATGATAAATTAAGATTTGTAGGTCATACAGGAAGTGGATTTGATTTTGTTCAACTTGATGAGATATGCAAAAAACTGCAAGCGATGCGGATAGATAAATGCCCAATTGACTATGTACCCTACACCAATAGAGACCCAACATGGATAAAACCAGAACCTGTAGCAGAAATAAAGTTTAGTGATTGGACTAGTGAAAAAATCATGAGGGCTCCGATTTTTATCAGATTTAGAGAAGATAAATCCCCCAGGGACTGTTTTATAGAAGGAGAAAAACCTACCGAAAAGGTATTAGAAAAGCCAGTCAAAAAAGATGAATCCAAAAAACCTAAGGAAGAAAAGTTGGTGTATGAACAGGCTAATAACGACAGTGCTTATTCTTCCTTCTCTAATCTTGACAAAGTATTTTGGGATAAAACCTCAACTCATCCCCAATTTACAAAAAAAGACCTGATTAAATACTATGATAGTATTAGTTCTTATATCCTTCCATATCTCAAGGATAGACCCTTATCTCTCAGTAGGTATCCTAATGGAATAAAAGGAAAATCATTCTATCACAAGAACTGGAACCAGGAAAATAAACCACCATTTGTACAAACCGTAAAAATATACTCTGAATCAAGAGAAGGCAATATTATCAACTATATTATATGTAATAATAAAGAAACTCTTCTCTGGCTTGCAAATTTAGGCTGCATAGAGATTCATCCATGGTATAGCAGGATTACTGATTTTGAGTTGTGCCAAAAAAGAGACGATATATTATATCAAGAAAAATGTGGATTGAACTTTCCTGACTTTATTATCTTTGATCTTGATCCTTATATTTATTCAGGACAAGAAAGTAAGGGCCAAGAACCAGAATACAATCATAAAGGATTTAGTGCTGCAGTTGAAATTGCCTACCATCTAAAAGATTTCTTTGATGATTTGAGGATTGAGTCATTTATAAAAACATCAGGAAAAACAGGTTTGCACATTTTTGTTCCTATTGCCAACTTGTATCCCTATGAGCAGACCAGAGCTTTTACAGAGATCGTAGGTAAAATTCTACTCAAAAGATATCCAGAAAAAATTACTATGGAGTGGGACACTACCAAAAGGAAAGGCAAGGTTTTCTTTGACCATAACCAAAACGCTAGAGGCAAGACAATAGCATCAGTTTTCTCTGCTAGGCCAACTGAATCGGCGACCGTATCTATGCCCATAAGATGGGACAATTTATCAAGTGTGCTTCCAACTGATTATACTATTTTAAATGTTCCTTACATACTTAACAAAAAATCAGTAAATCCTTGGGATAGTATGCTAGAAAGGAAACAAGATTTAAACAAGATCTTAGAAAATATTTCGCAGCTCTCTGAATGATATAAGTACAGTGAAATGGATCAACTAATTGGCACAGGACCTTACAATGGACAGCCACTAAATCAGGGAGAAAAACAGGCTAATCCCAAGACACGATAGGATAATGAAGACTATCCAAAGGTATGGAATGGAAATAAAGACATAGTTTACAAAGGGAGCTGTGTTAGTTATTTCAACTGTTGGGAGAGAAAAAAACATACTAGGATGGCTTGTATCTTGTGATGTCTCTGTTGCTTCTGTAATCAAAAATTTTTCTTGTTGAAGACCTCGTAATATATTGTAATTATCCTAGGAAGCAAAAACATTTACTCAAATGAGGACCAAATGGAAGTAACATCTAAATCGCTGAAGCTAAACGTGGTTCTGATCGTGATTATGACTATGACGTTAGGTTGTTATCATCTTCATCCTCTAACACTACAATAAGAATAAAGCACTTAAGCTTTGATTGCTCACGCTTTAAAGCCAAAGCTGCTTCAGTCAAGAATAGATCAATAATCCGGAGATCTGCTCTATAACATTATAATACGTGGGCTTTTCATATGTCAGAGAAGGAAGATGACGTGGGTTCTAAGCCGAGGAATACTGATGCTCTCCATCATGATCCCCATTAACCAGCAAATTCAAGGGACAACAATAATCATAAAAGGAAGAAAAGAACAGAAGCTTATAAAAGGTCTCTAACATCTCTACACGACTATTATTGTATAACTGGAGATGAATTAACAAAAAGCCATGGCTTGATTTTACTATTGCTTTTCAAAGCGCTGAAATTCATACTGATAGAAAGTAATATTGCTGCAGCTGCGATTGCGAATAAACCTATGGCTATTGATTTCTCTGAAATATTTTTGTCGAAATCATTTCACTTCATCTAGAAATAAAAAAATAAATAAATTTCTACCTCTTCTTAGCGTAGTCCTTTAATCCTGTAAAGTCGATTGCTACTACAGGTTCACTTCCGACAACCCATGCATTATGGCCAGGTGGAATTACACCAGTATCTCCAGGACCAAACTCCTCTTCAGAACCGTCGTCCATAACTACTTTCAATCTTCCTGAAACAAAGTATTGGGTGTATGGTGCTTCACAACTATTAGTTTTGACTATAGGTTTTACACATTTTTCCCAACTCCAACCAGGCTCTAAAATACCTCTTCCTATAGTTACATCACCAAGGTTTGCAAGATCTATTTTGCCTTTTTCGAATGTTCGTGTTTCATCCGGAGAAGAATCTAAACTTTTCTTTTGCATTTTTGATGCCGACGCCATTTCACTTAAGGTAATAGTAGTTTAATTATAAGGATTGCTC
>JBPCNB010000564.1:0-5407 GCA_051001675.1 Nitrososphaeraceae archaeon
GTAGGAATCTTTGCAAGTATTAAGAATCTCATTCTTCAGGAGAGAGATGTTCATTTGTATTTATGGATATTGCCACATCTATTACCTGTTTGCTAATAGATAGAGGAAAGGAAGGAGAGCAAGGGGCCAGGTAACTTAATGGAAAGCTGGCAGCAGGTACCTGGTATGGATAATAATAATAAGATGACTAATGAAGACCAGCTTAAGCTTGCTGAACTTATAATCAAAGGTCAGAATCAGAAACAAAAACAGATAGACCTGGCTGGAACTATACTATTTTAGAGAGGAAGTTAGTTTTTAGCTTTATGTATGGGATAAGTGACAAGTCACTGATTAGATTCCCTTACTAATTTTTGCATACCGATATTACTCACGCTAACTATAGTATAGTTGATGGATGAGGCTGAACAACGTCTTGATAGCCTTTGTAGCAGAATAATAGAGTCTGATAAGGCTATCAGATTCGTAGGCATCTCTAACAAAATGGGAAACCAGATTATATCGAGATACAGGGCCGGGGCTAACACCATTATTAACAGCAAAAGAGATAGAAATGTATGCTATTCAGTCAGTCTTAAGGATGAATACAAGGAAAGATTATGAATCAAAACTTGGCAAACCAATATACTCGTTACACTATATCAGAAACTAAAAAGAGTAACTGTAACCCTAGAGAACAAAGAGTATCCTATCCTTTTGGCCTCTTTTGATATAGAAGCAGATCATGATAATATTATTGTAAACAAGCTATTGCCAATGATCAATGAAGAAGGGCTATGATTGTAAATAGTTCGCTTAAAACCCTGATGGAAAAACCATACAATTTCCAAAGGAAGGATTTGCAGCAGGCGAAGAGGATAAGGTAAATCAAAGTATAGCGAACAATGTCTATAGCATCGAACCAACACCTAGCATTGAACAGGTCCCACTGATTTATGAAAGAGATGTCAAGACTTTCTATGCTTTAATCAAGATTAACTCTGTTAGTGCTCATAAGCCTCACTTCAGCAAGAGATAACGACCAAAAAAAGATTGTGTGTCAATTTTCTAGACTGAATCTAGAAATAGTAACACTTTGGAATGTTAGGGCTATCTCAGTCCTGGTTGTACTATTATGTTGTACGTCACCCCTGTTTGGAATCCAAAGTTAGGAATGCTCGCGCCAACTGTAATTGTATGCTCGCCTGGAGGAAGTGGATGCAATAGAAGCCAATAACCATCTGATACTCCGGTTCCAACACCAGGTGTAGTAGCAAAGGGGTTATTTGGTACAGCCGTAAACTGAAATCCTCCTGGAGGAGACTGTACTCGAAGAGGTTGTACACCTTCTCCGTCAATGATGGCTACCAATGAACCCGAATCAACTTGATCTATTATATCTTGAGAGCATATTCTCTGCTCTGATTCAGTTGCACCAAAGAATGGTGTTCCTACTTCTAGACTGTTGCAAAGTACATTAACCAATGGAATAAGTATGCTTGTTCCTGGCTTTACTGTGCATGTGCGTGGTTCTGGTTGAACTCCGCCAGTTGTTCCTACCAAGAATAACATGTTGCGTTGCAACCCAATATCACAGAGGGCTCCGCTTGTATCAGCAAATGGGTTTCCTGTAACTGATGTATCTATCCTGAAATATTTCTGCTATGGCAGTTTTACAAATCCTAATGGAATTGATGGTTTCCAGACCACATACCAGGCCATCGCATTTAGGACTGCGTATTGTAAATCAAGCTAACCTTGCCTGATTTCAACGGCTTGGCTCGTATGAGTTTCAAGGCATGCCGCTCCTTCGCATCTTTGAACAGCGCCTTTCCTTTACCCAAAATAAGGGGGTTGACCATCAGATGTAATTCGTCTATCAAGCCTAGATTCATTAGACTGGATATTAGAGTGGCGCCGCCTAGAGCCAGCATATCCCTGCCAGGTTGTTGTTTCATTTTCCGGATATCTTCCACATCCCGAACGATCCTTGTTGTCTTCCATTCTACTTTATCCAGAGTCTTGGAAAGGACGATATGGGGGATTTTATCGGCACGGCGTGCGTAGGCATTTTCATTCTCTGTCCCTTTGTTCGGGTTGGCAAGGAGAGAGAGCCAGTATTGTTCGTATTCTGGATACATACGTCGTCCTAGGAGAAATGTATCTACCGAGTTGAGTGTTTCATCCATAGCTCTCCATGTCTCTTCATCCTCTGCCATCGCCCAATCGAGTTCCCCGTTTGGTCCCTCAATGAAACAGTCCACTGACGTTTGGAGGGCTGCGATTATTTTTCTCATTGTTATCTTTCCTCATACGCCTGGTTCAAGTCATTATATCAAGCTTACGTATTTGAAATCCAAAGATCCCTGAACCATATACATTCAGAATGAATATTGAAAATTTCTTGTTTGGAATTAGATATAGTAGAAAGTAAATACATGCAAAAACATTTCGATAGCTCAAAGGGGGATAACAACTAAGTGTGTGAAATCCATATTCTATGAAAGACTCGTGAGTCTATCTATCCTTCCAGAGCAAGTCTTGTGTACCGTATGTATTTGATGCGCCGCAATGTGGACACTTCTCACTAAAGTCCTTAGAGGCTTGTTTACTACCAATCTGAACTGTCACTGCTCGAAACTCCTTTCCACAGTTGCTACATCTGACCAGTACGACCATTGTAGCTTAGCTAAACAGCTCAGCTCTTTAAATAATTGATCTATCAACACCTTTGTCATAACAACATTATTGGCAAAACATGATTCTTAAGTGACCGTTGTTCTTTAAAAAACATGATTTGTTGTTTCTTCAAGCTCTCCTGTTTCCTGTTCTTGCCTTTTCTCTAACTGATCTTTGTCTTCATCGTAATCCGGTTCTCGAGATTCTTTACCATTATTTTCTTCCTTAGCAGACATAGTTAGTTTCTCCTTGTTTGTCTGAACAAACTTGATAGCATCAGTGATAACAACACCATTTGTCGTTAAATCCATTTTGTATTTGTTGCACTCATTGATAAGTGCTAACGCTTGCAATACTGTTTTGTTATCTGTCATGGTTATAGTTTGATTCCCATTATCGTTATTGACGTTCCTAGATTTATTTACAATCTCCCAACATATCTTTAACACTTGATTTATTCCTACCATACAGTTTTGATATTCCACTGGCAGTTTGTCGTTTATGTGAGTTTTCAGGTTTAGCTGGGCCTGTTGTCTGAGTGAAGATATATCCCTACTTATGGTAGCCTCTCCTACGTGAAGAGTATTTGCTATATCAGATTGGGTGTTGCCTTGACTCGATAACTCTAATACTTTGGTTCTGCGCCATTGAATCTGCTTATCTGTATTTTTTGTATTGCGATTATTTCCTTCCATTTCTGAGTTCATATCTTCCACATTTCGCTTCGTGTTCTTAAGTGGCCTTCCATTTTCACGCTTGGCATATCCTGAAACTATACTATTTTAGAGAGTAAGTTTGCATTATGTTTTTCAAATCTAGCAGATCTGGGACCTACTTGTCAATAGTTGAGGAACAGTTCTCAGTTCTTGGTGAAGAGACATACTTAAGCATACTACCTTTTTATTAGTCAGATTGGCAAGCTAAATGCAAAGGTCGCTCCTATTCCATCTGGGTTATTCTCAGCCCATATTCTACCACCATGGGCTTCAATAATGCTTTTTGAATAAACAAACCTAAACCTGTTCCTCCAGACGAAGAGTTGGTAGAAAACTTTGTAAATAATCTCGATATCATTTCAGGTTCTATCCCTTGACCAGTATCCTTTACACTAACAACTACCTCAGAGCCCTTCTTCTCTGCTGTTACATGAATAGTTCCTTTTTCTTTTGTAGTAAATTTGATAGCATTTGATAGAAGATTAGAAATAACTTGAGATATCCTTTCCTTATCTGCGTTCAAAATAATACTTTTAGGTTCATATACAATATTCAAGTTAATATTATCCTCATTGTCAAATAGAAGGCTTCTGTAGTCGCCTACAATAGTAGATATGACATCATCCAAGTCAAACTCTTCCTTAGCTATCTTTAATGACTGGCTTTCGATTCTTGTAATATCTAATATATCTTCAGAAAGCCTCTGAAGTCGCTTTGCATTTCGAAGTATGGGAAGTACATACGTCCTCCCACTTTCAGGTTCAGTTGCCAATAGCTCAGAATACCCTGTAATGGTCTGAGTAAGTGTTCTTAGTTCGTGAGCTGCTATATTGATAAATTCTTTTTGCATCTTGTCATGAACTTTTAGTTGTTCATTTGCTACCTGCAGTTCTTTTGTTCTCCTTTTAACTTCGGTGTTTAGACTGCTATTCCACTTTATAAGAAAAATAACAAGGATGATTGCAGCAACGGTAGTAATTGCAAGTAAAGAGAAAGTTTCTATTCTTTGGGAAAACAGTATATCTTCAATTTGTGAATATATCTGGGAAGTGGGTGTTACAATAAATACTGTATATGGTGGAGATTCTTCTCCGCTAATAGATATAGGATATCCTGTTGTAAGTCTTTCTCCTGGACCGATATTATAAACAACATGCCCTGACTGTCCTGATAATACGCTCTTCATCAAATTATTCAAGTCTTTATTATGTCTTGTAAAGTTCTGAGTGTATTCGGCAAAGAAGTTCTTGCCTATCAGTTGAGCATTGCTATGAACTAAATGAGTTGCATTTCTATCAAGGGCTGCTAAATATTGTGATTTGATATCGTAGACATTTCCAAACCTTTTGAAGAAATCTACAGTCGGTAATGCAGCAGCAACCAATCCTCCATATTGTCCTGTTTCTCTATTTATAATAGGATATGTTATGACTATCCTGTAAGTACCGTCAAGGGAACGAAGACCGTTAGAGAATACAGGTTCTAGTGTCGTTTTTGTCTGATTAACATAGTCCCTAAATGAAATGTTTCTGCCAACAAATGACCTTTGGCTTTCGTCATCTGAAGCAACAAGTTTTATTATACCATTCCTATCTACAATATACAAAATATCAGATTTTCCTACTTGAGCTCTTGCGTCATTATACATCTCTCCTAAAATCTGCTCTGTTTTGTCTCCTGTGAGATTACCTTGTTCAACAGAGCCATAATTTGCCACGACTTTTAGTTTTTGTCAGGATGGAGTCGATGTCAGATGCTATGTGCTGTGAAATAGCTTTATTGCTATCTAGTTGTCTTTGTCTTTGCTGCTCAAACAAAGTTTGTTTTATATTATCTTCTGTAATATCCTGAAAGAAGAAGTTTGATCCATATGAAAGAATGACTATCAGAACTATTGAAATGATGCCTATTTCAATAAATCTCTTAGGAGGTTTCAATCTTAGCAATAGTAATAGACTGGTGAATATATGATTTGGCCAAGCTAGCATGAGGCCTGTTGCGAAGAAATTACAGCTCATTTCACTATAATATCT
>JBPCNB010000565.1:0-1638 GCA_051001675.1 Nitrososphaeraceae archaeon
ACACCTTTTATAACAGAATCTTTGATTATGGCTCTTCTATTTACACAGCATAAAATGATAGGTTGGTTATCAAGACCAGTCTTGTTACAAAAATTGAAACCAGTTAATCACAAAGTAGAGCCGCAGGAAGGATTCAACGATTCAACCTTCGTTATGAAATGAAAAGTAGCGGGCTGAGTATTGTAGGGCTCACCTGCAGCTCTATTTTCTTTTAGTCCTCGCTGAACCTACCCGACAAAAAGGTAGAAATGATAATTGATATTAAAGCCTCTTGATAGCGCACACAGATCATTATTCTATAATATCAATAAACCCTAGATGGAACTTCTATGAACCATGTTTGCTATAGTAGTTTAGGATGAAAAGATAACTAATGGTGATCATACAAGTTGGCTTTTAAGCACGATGTTTTTTAAGAATACTTAGACAACAATAATAACACCGACTAAGGATTTTTATTCTATGAACCTATAGGTGTCTGGTACCTTTCGCCTCTCCCCTGCCGATTACCATTACTTATATCGCTAGCAATATTTGAGCTAGCGTCCCATGGTGTCGTAGTATGAGTGGGAAAATAGCTCCAAGATAGTAATCCAATCGAACTATTCGCACCATTAGTCGTTAGGTCCATTTTGAACTTGTAACCTTCGTTAAGTTGAGCAACGCTTGTAATCTTGTTTTGTCCTCTGTTGGTTTTTCTGCAATCTCCCAAGTCAACTGCAGAACCCTATTGATTCCAGTCATACAATTTTCATATCCTTGTGGCAATCTTTCCTGGATATGACTTTGGAGGTTCTCCCTGTCCTGTTGTCTTAGATATCGTATGTCTTTGGTAATGATTGGCCTGGGAATCTGCAACGTATTAGCGATTTCATAGTGGTTGTATCCTTTTACTAGTAACTCCCGTACTTTGGACCTACGCCATACTTAGTTAGAATAAGACTCGTAAGATTAGAAGCTATGTCTTATTCCTCATCGGTTTCTTCATCTCCCTCATCTCCCTCTCCGTCGTCTGATGCAGATTCTTCCTCATCTTCTCCTTCATCATCTGGTGTTGAGGTTGACTCAGGTTCTGCTGCAGCGGCTGCATCAGGACTTGCTGCGGCTCCTCCACTAACGGTTTGATTTATAGGAGTGTTTAGATCGATTGTGTTAACTTCAGTACTATTATCTTGAGCAATCCAAGTATTTGCATCCAAGTTTGAATCGTGCAATGCGAAAGATGTTTGCTGGATGTCTACGACTACTACCAATACAGCTGTGACAATTAATGCCGATCTGATTAACATCATTGCGTCAGTCAGCTACTTTTCTAGTTAAAAGTATTTCTGGCCAAACAACGATGGCCGCTATTAAGTAGCTGCTACTCATAACATTGCAGTTGATTAGTGACGAGAAAATCATCAACGGGCATGCTTTAGATCTTAGTCTGACTTACCCAAATAATGATCCATCTGACCCAGATTCATCATCTCCATTTTCTTGACTCTCAGTTTCATCTCCTCCGTTAACCGAATCTTCTCCAGGTGCTGGAAAAACAAAAGGCTCTTCTGAATCAAGTCCTGTAGCAGCAGGCACTCCTGTCACATTTATGCTATAATGTTTTACGTACTGCTTGGTGAGGGGATCTAATACCAG
>JBPCNB010000566.1:0-1866 GCA_051001675.1 Nitrososphaeraceae archaeon
TTCCACATTGCATTGTAGCACTAGCTGGTTTTAATATGATGGTATTTCCAATCATTAACGAAGGGGCTGCAAATCTCAGACCCTGCCAGTAAGGAAAATTCCATGGCATTATGCTACCTATTACTCCGACAGGCTGAAATGTTATAATACTTTTCCTTGCATCCGTATTAACAACTTCGTCAGTTGAAAAGATTTTTCCGTGATCTGCGTAATATTCTATTGCCCGGACACATTTTTCTACCTCTGATTTGGCTTCTTTTATTGCCTTCCCCATTTCTTGTGTGACGGTTCTTGCAAGACTTTCTTTATTTTTTCTAAGCTCCTTGGCAAACGCATAAAGAAAATCTGCTCTCTTGTCAATATTGTTCTTCCATTCTAAGAATGCTTGTCTCGCTTTATTTACCGAGTTATTTAATTGAACTTTAGTAATTATTTCATATTCATTGAGAACTTGCTCAGTTGCAGCATTTATTGTCTTTAGTTTTGGACTAGCGTTACTAGATTGCAAGGCCTTTATCAACTTCTTTTAGGTTCAAAAAAGCAATTTTATTTTTCATTATTAATAAATGTGTTTTAACACCTATTAAGGCTTCAAGGTATGCCTAGATGCTACGTAAGTAATAAGATTCTACAAACACGTTAATTTCCTATTTAGCCCTTCATGTTTTTGGTGTATGTCGTACTATAACTTCGGTGAACTGTCCATTATTCAACTATTCTGCTTCGTTACTCCTTTTGCTATTCACCAAAGAAATTTACAGAAAATAAAGTCTAAGATAGGGGTGAAGATGACGAAGGAATGGAAGAACCCCCCTGCCGCTCTTCATGCTGGTTGAACTGCCATACACTCGTCTTTTTTGATAGCAATTATAAACGATAAGTTGTTTAAATTTAAACTGTTGAAGTCGGATATTGAGTATAAAGTTAAAAAATATGTAGGCGACATCATAATAAGAAACATTACCAAAATTGATATCCCTAAATTAGTCGACTTGCAAAAAGATTCATTTCCAGATATGGCTGCATATGGTATGATATGGCCATCATCTTTCCTGCAAAGCCATATGAACATTTTTCCAGAGGGTCAATTATGTGTTGAAGTTGTAGGAAAAATAGTAGGTTCAGCAAGTAGTCTAATAGTTTCTTTAAGATCCGACCATGCAGATCACACCTGGGATGAAATCACTGGACATGGATTATTCACAAATCATGATCCGAACGGAGACAGCCTTTACGGAGCTGATATTTCTATACATCCAGAATTTCGTAATAAAGCTATTGGAACGATGCTGTATAATGTAAGAAAAGATATGACCATCCGGTTGAATCTTAGGAGAATGGTAGCTGGAGGACGATTGTATAACTATCATAGATACGCAGGTGTAATGTCAGCACAAGAATATGCCGAAAAAGTAGTAACAGAAGAACTTAGCGATCCGGTCTTATCTTTTCAATTAAAAAATGGATTCAAATTCATTAAAGTGCTTTCCGATTATCTTTATGACAAACGTTCCTTAAACCATGCCAGCTTTATAGAATGGTTAAATCCACATTACCTTACTCTTTAGTACGCTTATATTCTAAATCAGCTATTGCTCCATATGTCTCTAATAGAAACCTTAGAGAATTATAGCTCGTGTAATATCTGGTTGGAAGGCTTCAAATCCAAAGGCACAAAGAAAGTTTATGCTATACATGTTTCGCTTTTTTGCAGATTTCATACTATTACACCGGACCAGCTAATAAGAGTAGAACCAGGACAGTTAAAGACGATGGTATTTAACTATGTAATTAATCTCAAAAGGAATGCTAAGCAAAATGCCGGCAAACCTAAACCTGGTAATCTTTCAGTAAACACCATTAAGC
>JBPCNB010000567.1:0-4376 GCA_051001675.1 Nitrososphaeraceae archaeon
AAAATAAAAAGAAGAATGAAATTGCATTCAAAGATTACATTCCTTATAGCACACGAATACACAGACGAAATGCTATCAGGTCCATTCAAAAAATGGAGGCACTTACACAGGTTTCATAGTATCGATGGAAAACAAACAGAGGTAATAGATGAAGTTGAATTTGAATTACCATTTGGTATCTTAGGAAAGTTATTTGAAGGTTATGCTTACAAACAATTACAAAATACCTTTGAATATAGAAAAGTCGCTACGGTCAACGCACTAGAATAATAATTGACATATATTATGAAATTATGAATGTTGCTGCTTCCTACACTATAAGGGAATATTGCTTTGATTTAAAGCGACATACTATTTTAGAACACCTTCCATCACTAATCTTCTAAATTCTTCATCAGATTTGCTCTTTTTTATTTCCATCAGCTTGAAAGCATCATCACCTACCAAATATCTTGAATCCGGCGGAACATTTTTTGATGTTGATGTAATTGCCCTTAAAATCACTTTGGCTACTTCTATTGGAGGTAAACCATTTTCGAATCTAGGTTTGAATCCCGCGATTCTTTTCTTTGTTATATCTGCGTATGGCGAATCACGACCGTTGGTAGTGCTAGTGGGGGTAGTAGACACCCCTGTTCCTATCCTTAAATTTCTGTCAAAATTAGTTTTAATTACTCCTGGTTCTATAAGTATAACTTTTATTCCAAATTGCTCTACTTCGTAAGCCATAGATTCAGACAAGCCCTCAAGAGCAAACTTTGAGCTCACATATGCGGAAGTAAGAGGAAAGCCTGTTCTACCAGCTACTGAGCTTATGTTTACTATTATCCCATGTCGTTGTTTTCTCATAATAGGTAGTATTTCTTTTATGACTCTGATTACTCCAAATACATTAGTTTCAATTTGCTCTTTGAATTCTTGGGTAGAAAGCTCTTCTACAGGTCCTACTAAGGCATATCCTGCGTTATTAACTAATACATCTATTGTTCTTCGTTCATTTACTATCTTCTTAATTGCTTCTTTAACAGATTTATCATCAGTTACATCAAGCTTTAAAACTTCTATGGGTAATCTTTCATTTTGTTTTGAATTAGTGATTTTGTTAGATTTATCAAGGTTGCGAATTGTAGCATAAGTAAAAAACCCATTTTTTGCTAATAATAATGATGTTTCATATCCTATGCCAGATGAGCTACCTGTAACCACTGCTACTGCCTTCTTATTTTTATCATCAGTAGTCATTTTGCCGTTATCTTAGTGTGTGATGTTTCATTGTCTTGAATATATATGCACATTATGATTATCTTGGCTTTTGATAATGTTATCGCATCGCATTTACATATACAGATTGTAACATAACTGATAATATTTGACCAGAGACAGATAAGGTAAGTTTACCAATTATTCTAGTTCATTTGTATCTTAGCTTGCTTTCTCCATCATCATCGACCACCTTCTGTGATGCGAGGGAAGATAAGGACGGCGGAAGTAGTTCCGCCAAATGTTATAGAAGTAAGTTCTACAGGTGGGCAGAAGACAGTTCCAACAACAATAGCCAAGAAAATTCAGAGATGAAGTGTGAAGAACTATCATAGCAGCCAAAGAGTGAGGACGATGACCAAAATATCTTAAGAAGGATTAATGTTATCTGAAAGCTTGTGCGTAGTCTTTTCCAAATTGATTAAACGATATCGGCATTCTTCCAGTTACTTCATCAACTGCAGAAGATATTTGTGATACATAGCCCATTCTGGTGATGCTATATAATTCCATCATGGAATTGATAAGCCATTCACCCATACCAATGGCTTTCATACCTTCGCGAGCCTGCTCCTCTGAAATATTTACATAAGAAATTTTCTTACCGACTTGCTCAGACAAAATTCTTGCTGCATCCTCATAAGAAATCGCTTCTGGTCCTGTGATAGTATATGCTCTTCCATTATGTTTAGTATCGTTATTGTTAACCAGAACTTGTACTGCCACTGCTGCAATATCACGTATATCAACAAAGCTAACCTTTCCAGCTTCAGCAGGTAGGTAGAATGCACCCTGTTCCCTTATTGTTTGCGAAAGGAAGCTAACAAAATTTTGCATAAAAAAATTAGGACGTAAAAATGTAAAGGGTATACCAGACTCTTCTATCATCTTCTCTACTTGGCGATGCAATCTTCCTCCTGTTATTCCAGGTTCAGCGTCTGCTCCCATGACAGATAGCTTGACTATGTGTTTGATATTTCCAGTATTCTCTATCTCTTTTAGCAGATTAGATGAAAGTTCTACCATATCAGATTGAAATGGCGTTAGCAAGAAAAGCTTTTCAACTTCATTTAAGGCTTGCCTGAGTGTATCTGCTTTATTATAATCAATTTCTATTGGTTCTACCCTATCGTCAGATTTTATGGCACTTGTTACACTCTTTACTGAATGTCCGGCGGCCTTAATGTTGATATCCGAAGTAGAATTTGAAAGCTGTTTTACAACCTCGCTCCCTACAGTACCTGAAGCGCCTGTTATGAGAATTGTTTCGGCCATGTATGCCTAACCATTTATGGAGAACGTTTTATGAAGATTGCTGGTGCATTTCAAGTCTATTTCCTCTATAGGTCCTTCTTTCATTCGGGACCAAATCTGTTCCCACGAGACCAATCCTTAAATGACTTTTTCTTGTATCAATAGTTACCTTCGTATTAAAAATGAGATACCATATCAAATGTAAGCTAAACCAAACGGAAAAACAACGACTACGAGAAGATATTGAATCTGGGTCTCTTGCTAAAGGTAAAATATTCTATGAAGGAATCCAATCTGCATTAAGTGAAGGAACTGATGAATTCCTTTAAATCCATCAAATTTTCTAAAAACACTGACATGGACATTCATGGGAGTAGTAGTGACAGTTACTGCTAACTACTTTTTGTGTCTTGTTGTCCTGAATGCGCGTTAGGCAAGAAATTGGAGCATTCGCTTAATCCTATGTTAAATGCTTTTGGATTTTCTGCACATTGTTCAGCCAGACTGCCAGGAATAAATCTGGTACAATCTGACAAATTAGTGATATTAAACTTTTGTGGGTTTTTTCCGCATTGGACCACTATCGTATCTGGTAAAAGAATGAAACCGGGGTAATTGAGCAAAAGCAGGAAAATAATAGATGCTATGATATAGTAATAACCAAATTGGGAATAATTATAAGCAATTTTTACATGTTTGTTTTGAATAATTAGAGCGGAGGATATCGCGAACGGAAATATCACTATGGCAGTGATAATGAGTATAATGAATCTATTTGTAGAAAGAGAAATTCCAATAGAAACAGATGTCAGTGTAAGCAAAATTAGAATTCCTGCGATAACAGTACAATTAGCTTGGAGTATGGCACCTGGATTAAATGGTATTTCCGTTAAACATCAGAAACAATTCAGTGGCACCTAATATCAACCATAATGTGATACTGGGCAGAACTGTATCGTTAATTTCTTCGGCACCTGAGAATAATAAAATGGTATGCTTAATCTTAATCTAAACTTGATAAAGGCACCTGGAGATGTTATAGATTATATCATATTGCATGAATTATGTCATCTGAGAATAAAAGAGCATTCACATCATTACTGGGATATGCTGCATGAATTCATGGCAAACTATTATAACAAAATTCAATGGTTGAAGGTAAATGGAGCTAATTTACTATGAATTATCTTTTTTCTATTGAAAGAAATCTCTCTAAACTAAAATGAACCTTTTAGAAGAAATAAAAACAGGCTACGACCTCTGTATAATAATCACACGAATATCAACGCGACGTGGGTTTCCTGCATGTTTAGTTTCAAAGGACAATGGTTAATTAAAAGCGATTATCAAAGCGGCAAGGGCAAAGTCCTTTAGCATGCACTTACCTAATATTTGCAGTTTTTCCAATAAATTATAAGGTACGGTTGGCGATACCGCGGGGCAGGCCTATAATGGGAACTGTTCATGGGCCTTGTCAATTAGTATCCTCAAACGGTCTACAAAACTTGCACATAGGTCAATAGCCCTTACATCCCTGTTTTCCGGAAAATAGGCATACATCTTAGACCAGTCCACGGGTAAATCTTCCCGCAAGCTTCCCTTTACCTTGAAAGGTTGCTCTACTCTAAAAACCAATACGATATACCCTTGGTGTATGTTATCATTGCGTTTATTCAATAGAAAACCCACCTTTTCGTTTTGAAGCATAGTAAATTCAACATCATACCATGAAAGGAATGCTTGGGCCTCTACAGATACTGACTCTTGATGCTTTTCTCTATATTTCCAATCCTTGCGATATTTTTCAATATCAAATCCATACTTCTTACTATACTCTACGAAGAGATACGATAATACACTTG
>JBPCNB010000568.1:0-3587 GCA_051001675.1 Nitrososphaeraceae archaeon
TACCGAACCAATTCTCGTCATTATGAGACTACTACCAAAGGTTAGATAGTGCCACTAAAAAACGTAGCATTTTGTAACTAATATAGGAACTGATTACCTGCGGTAAAAAGAGTAAGGAGCCAAAAAACTATCACTTGGACTTCACATATCCGATTCATTCCTGGTGTGGGGTATAACCAAACAATACTCAATTAAGAAAGTGAGAACGCAACTGTCTTTAAATCGGGTCATGTAATCGGTCCCTGCTTAAACTACTTTAAGGGTTTGTTTGCTATCTAGGAATTACCTCTATAGTGGCTTTGAGAAGTTGGCGGATCCAACTATATGAGTTGAGAAGTCTATCGTGAAACAATAGTATTCAACCTTACCTTTTTGAGTTTGATCACCGAAACTTCATTGAGTTGAAGTAACATTTCAAATAAAGAGTTTTTAACATTTGTTTCATTATCATTTGATATACGCAGGACTTCGTGAAGTAGATCTTGAAAGCTAATACCATTGCACATGTTCCATAATGAAACCGCAGTATCATTTACTCTGTATGCCTCGCCTTTAAAATTTATGAGCAGTGGTGTCCCATCCTCGTCATTACCGACCTCTCCTTGCCGCAGAATCATTGTGTCTTTTTCTATCTGTTTTGTCTTCGGTAACATGTTCTCACCCGACTTCTATTGAAAGATCTGGTATCTAATATTTATTGCTAAACTAACCATTGAATAAGAGTCGTTAAATGTATCTATCATGCGTGCTCATAGTAAGCGCGGAACAGTAAGAAGTGGACTGCAATTTATTTTCCTGTTTTGTAAATTCTTTCGTATTGATTAAGTTGAATAGTAATAATCGTAGCATCCAGACGTGTATTCAAATAAAATATCTCAACGGATCCCTTTCTGATTTTTCCATTGAACCCTCAGAACAACCTCAGCCCCCCAATATTTTCCAAACATTCTTGAGAAGCAATGACATCACACGAAAATTTGTGTTAATAAACTCAAAACTACTTTAAGATAAGATTATTAGAAGACATCACTAATGATATTGTGTTTGTTTTTTAACAGGAATAAGAAGCAAAAATCTAAGGAGGTAAAGAGATCCCTGACATTGCAAAGGCATGTAGCCGACAGCATCATTACATACGCCAAAACATGCCATCCCAATGAAGGAATATTAATTCTCCAAGGACAAACCAAAAAGAGCAACATTATTGTAGATGGACTTGTTGTTCCACCTTTTGCATCTCATGGTCCTTACTACTCCGGATTTCCGACTTATGATCTTCCGTTCGATCTTTCCTATATTGGTACCGCACATTCACACCCTGGAGGTTCCAATAGACCTTCACTTGAAGACCTGAATAATTTTTATGGATTTGTATCAGTTATTATTAACTATCCATATTCTGAAAGCGATATTGGCGCTTTTGACAGAAACGGTAACCAAGTTCATGTAGAGATTGTTTAATGAATGCAGTAGTACAATCTATTTAATACCGACTAGCAGCTTACTATCGTGGAGTAGAAAAAAACCAATGAGTCTTGAGCAACTACGTGACAAAGCATTTTATCAAAATACTATTGACGTTTGGATTATGCTCTGCGAAGAAAAGAAATGGGACTATTATGATATAGAGGCGTATACGAATTTCAGAAGGTATCTCTCGTCCAAAGGGATCAAGAAGCAAAAGTTCCCTCTTTGTATAAAAGAGTCAGGAGGAATGTACGAAAGAGGCAGAGATAAGACAAAATTTTTAGAAGAGTTGTCTCATGTATCTTCTGAAGATGCATCTGCATATACCATAAAATTAAGTTCCGAAACTCTTTCGTGGCTGCGAACCTTTCAGAAAGGCAGTAGTGGATAGATTCAGACGGATATGAGATAAAATAATTAGATCAGACAGAACACCAATTTCTAATTGTTAGACTAGGTAAATATTGGTAGTGTAACCAGAAGGGTTGACCATCAGCCATCTACTGTATCATAAATTCTTTTGTATCATATCAAGCGAGTTACACCCTAGTCGCAGAATCATGAAAATCATAAACACTGGAACTAACACATACTCCATGGTATTGATCAAATGATAGATATGCAATGCAATCTGTAACTATTGTGCAATGCCTCAACGCAGCATAGCATACTCACACAAGTATTAATCTCCCTGATCCGTCAAATAATTCTCGTCATTTATACTATCTAGCCCTTCTTGGATTAGTAATATGTTCTAATGTATAGCCTATTAAGGCAAAAGACAGACCGGTCAGTCCTATCATAATTCCAGGTGGAATTATCCACCACCAAAGTCCTAGAGTAGTAGCACTAGCAGAGTTGGCTTCGTTTAGGATTCTGCCCCAGCTTGGGATGGATAGGTCACTTAACCCCAACAAGCTCAAGCCAGCTTCTGCCAAGATAGCACCGGGAACGGAATAGGCTATGGTTGCGAAAGTTAATGGGAGCAATTGAGGGACGATGTGTCTAAAGATAATCTTTAGGTCGGACTCGCCCATCATTTTAGATGCTTCGACGTATTGAAGATTTTTAATCTGCAAAGATATGCTCCTAGTCAATCTTGCACCACCAGCCCAGCCAAACAATATCAGTAATATGACGATTAAGAAGATGTTAAGGCCATACCTCACAGATATTAAGATTAAAAGAATTAGAACAGGTAGAGAAATGAAAAAGTCATTTATTCGCATCATGACCTCATCGACCCGTCCTCCCTTATAGCCTGCGGTGATACCGTATATCATGGCTATAAATGAGGTAGCTATGGCAACGGTCAGGCCTATAAAGAGCGCCACTGGCGTGCCCCAAAGGATTCCGATCGATAGGTCTCGTCTGAAAGCATCGGTCCCTAGAAATCCATAGACCGTTCCGCCAAGAATAACTCTAGTTTCTTCCACTATGTCTTGATCATCGAAAAAATAAAACGTCAGTTTGAAAGTGTATGACCCTTTCAAAATTACTTTCTCCTGTGTATCTGAAAATAGCATGATCTGAGGCCGAGTAACATCAGGGGAATACTTGAATAAGGAAGTATATTGTCGCAAATTCTGGGATATATCTCTATCCGTAGAAAAGACTCGGGAAGAATATTCACTTTGTTGCTCGGAACTACTATCGTATTCCTGCGGTACATCCGCTACTTGTAGTCTATCTCCTGCCTGTTGGTTATTTCCCTCCTTATTTTGTTCTATAGCATTGGACGGAAGAGCAGAATAATATATCCTAAAATCATGTCCATCTGGTCTAGTCACATTAATTTCTAAAACAGGAGGAATCGCGCCGTACCTTGCCGAATATGGAATCATGAAATCGGTCGGATAGGAATCGTAATCAAAGTTTGTAGTATATGAGTTTGAAACAATATGGGTTCCTCTATAGGTTTGCTCAGAGACATTTTCTTTTCCTGACTCGGAACTAGGTATAATACGAACAGCAGCTGTAGGCCCAAATAATCCCAGATGTGTCCATGAAGGCGCTGCCGAGGCGGGATAATCGACCCAGTAACTAGGACTATTCCATTGCCTGAAGGAAGTAAGAGGAATTGATGTTACTGTATATATCGATATTCCCACAAGTAATAT
>JBPCNB010000569.1:0-10683 GCA_051001675.1 Nitrososphaeraceae archaeon
GGTCTATATCTTCTAACTGCGGGATTATTTCTTGGTCAAGATAGTTCCTGCAATCGCACTCTTCGAATGAACATTCCCCCCTACTATTGTTTGAGATGCTATGATATTCTATCGAATGCCCACAAGAGAAGCAAAAAGCAGCGTCATCCTCATCAGCAGAACTCAATATTCACCATGCCATTCTAGGGACACAATTCTTGATGTATAAATGTTTAGCAACTTGATATCTGAGATATGAGGAGAGATTATCGATATGCAATAACAAGATCAGCTGGATAACAATGAAAACAGTTTTAGGTACTTTATGAGTTATCATGCACCGCATCAAATATAGTCTCTAGACTCCTGGATAACATACTTCATTACAAATTAGAAAATATTTACTATTGAAAATCATGTAGGCGTCTATCTCGCTGAAATTTTATCTTATTTTCAAGGTCTTCTCTATGCTGATCCAAAATGTGCTTCTCGGCACAGGAATTATGCATGATCCCTATCTCACAAAATTCACAAGAAGTTACAAATTCCAAATCTCGAAACACTAACTTACACAGGTTACATAGATCCCCTCCAACGTCAAGGTCAGATAATGGCTTTAACCACCCTTCACGCCATAGAATTATCATAAGTATGAGCAACCAAGTGAGACGTCTGCTTCAACAGGTTAATAGTGACTATATATAGATTTGTTCCCTCAGGTCGTGCAAAATTGTAATAAGAAAATAAATTTGGCTATTCAGGAGCTTGTAATGATAATCGGGCTTTATTCCTGTGCCCGCCAGTCTTACAGTCGCTACTTAGACCGCTCAAAGTAAACCTTTAGCCCTAGCAATAGACGTGTTCTCAATCATGGTGTAAAATTAAAAACCTAACCTGAGCCAGGGCCTACAGCAGGATGCTAATAGGCGAGTAGAGTAAGTCCCATAAAGCACTCACATACATTAATCAATAAGATTACCCTAATACATTAACAGTTAAGAATATGAGCGTTCCTAAATCCTCATACCGTCTTCCTTCTGCATATGAATGTCCCGCATGTAACAGGCATTTCGAAAGTTTTGGAGATAGGCAAAGACATTTGGTTACTGATCATTTTCAGTATGGGGATCTCGCTTGGATGGACAGAAGCGCTCCCAATAAACCGAAGCAGGAGATCCACCTTCTTAAGCAATGAAAAAAGGATGGACATGACAAAATAATATGAGAAGATAGGGTATAGCCTCATTATTCAAGTACTAGTTGCCAGAAATTAAGAAAAGAAGAAAATAAAGTATCGTTAACAAAACGATCGAACATGAATGGTTAACCTAAGTGCCGCTAAGTGCCTAAGCGCACAGCACCATGGGCTATGGTTACCAGTTTGATTTGTCCTTTCAGCCCAATTAATACGACTTCCTATGGCCTCCACGTAAATTTGGGTGATCCTTTAAAGAATTCATAGGAATTATACAGAGTAACATTCTCGATATCCTTAGTACTAAAATCACCCGATTTTCTCATCTCTCTGGCAACCAATGGAACACTAAGTGGGTCCGATATTCCCCAATCAGCAGCGCTGTGAATCATTATCCTTTCCGTCCCGTGCTTTTTTATTATTTTCATTGCCCTTTCGGGAGAGAGTTTCGAGAAAGGATAAACCGACAGGCCAGCCCACAATCCTAGCTCCAACGTTTTCCCAACTGTCTCTTCCACGTTGTGGTCAACAAGAATCCTATATCTATTGTACCTATCCTCATTGTCAGCAATTAATATTTTTTCAATTCTTCTCATTCCTTCTGGTTTATTATTATGTGGTAAATGGATTGTCATAAGCATGTTCTTTTCTGAAGCTATGTCCATTTGTTTAGTAAATATCTCCTCTTCCAAATCGTTGATCAAATTGTATCCTATTTCTCCGATCGCAACAACTCTTTCTCTATCCAGATATCCCTTTCGAACCATTGCATCCAAAGCTTCTAAAGCCAGTGGTCTTTCGGCAGCTTCTTTTGGGTTCACGGAGATGCACACAAAATGTTGTATTCCAAATTCTTTAGCTCTGCTCGTTTCAAATGTTATCATATGCTCCCAATAGTCTTCGAACGTTCCCACAAATCTCCTCGGAGCACCAAGCCAGAACGAGGGTTGAACTATGACTTCAATTCCAGCTTTAGACATGGCATCATAATCATCAGTAGTTCGAGAATACATGTGAATATGGGGGTCGAAGAATCTGCTCACGGTAATGCCTTTTTTCCTTCCCACCAATATATTAAGCAAATGATCTAGCGATCACATCTCTGTTCAAACTTGCTTGGCTTGCATCCGTAGACAATAAAGAGCCATAAATGACAGCACTTGTCGTCATTCTCACTGTATGATAGATTCTTCTATATGCATAAAAGGCAAAAAGGGGGGATGGTGAGTTGCTGCTGCTTGGTAAGACATGACATGATGGTCAGATTCCAAACTGAGAGTCGTCATGATTATGCCACTTACGATATACTCAAGTAAATAGTACCGGGAACTGGGTTGCGGAATAATAAAAAATAATATATTTATTATAAACATTGTTTGGCAATACTAAGTGTTTCAATCAGAATTTCAAGACATTCTATATGTAAATGCTCCACCGTCGTCATCGGCATTAAGTGATTTAGCATCGCTCCCCGTGCAGAGTCCAATTTTCCTCTGCGTAATTTCATACACTGCAACCTGCGAAATTCCAGGCATCACAGTAGCAGGTGCCAATCCGTCATTATTGAAATATACGTCTCCGGCAGACGCTGAATTTCTGTATTATGGTCGTAGTAAATGTATTGATGAACTCCCCATAACTCCAGATGGTAAACCGACGCCGGCTATAATCACACGAGCTGCTCTTAAGTTATCAAATATTCCATTTTTGGTGGTTGATGCAGGTGCAAAAGTAAAGCCTTCTATCCCCCATATCTCATTAAGCATACCCTCTGGCAAGAATATACAGTTCGGAACAGCGTTAGATATCAACGAGGTCAAACAGGCATTTGAATATGGATCTATCCTTGGAAAACAGCTTGGCAAAACCAACAGTATGGTAATAATTGGCGAAAGCATACCGGGGGGGACCACAACTGCACTAGGAGTGCTGACTGCTCTTGGAATAGATGCTAGATACAAAACTAGCAGTAGCATGCCACACAATCCTCATGATCTAAAAAACAAAATAGTTTTAGAAGGTATGAAACGAGCAAATATCTCATTTGGGGGTCTGCGAGGTGACCCCCTTGCAGCCATCTCCCTCTTAGGTGATCCGATGATACCGTCGGTGGCTGGAATAGTCGATGGAGTGGTTAACTCTAAATCAAATGCCAGTCATGTGATGCTGGCCGGAGGAACTCAAATGTCGTCCATACTTGCCCTTTTGAAATCGCTGGATCGTTCACTAGAGAGAATATCTATTGGTACTACAGTTTATGTGGCAGACGATAAATCTTCAAACCTTACAAACCTCATCAATGCGATATCGACTGACATTCGTATTTATGCATCAGATTTGCATCTAGGGCATTCATCACACCCCGGTTTACAGTCTTTTGCTAGGGGTTTTGTGAAAGAAGGTGTAGGTGCAGGCGGCGTTTCAGTCATTGCGATGATGAAATCGGATGGACAAATTGATGGCAATATTTTGTTAAACGCAATTGAGCAAGAGTATGACGCTATAATCAGCAAAGCGTCTTGAATATGTTTTGTTTTGGTTCATCATTATAATAGAGATTCTGGCTAAGATGTCTCGAGTGTAGACAAAAAGTAAGAACGAAGCCCTGGCATCGTTCAAAGGTAGTGAAATTCATACGAATTTAAAATTATCTCATTTTATGTTAGGGTATTTATAGCTAACATGCCTATAGTAATGTGGGTCTGAATGTTCAGTCGAATAAACGCAATTATACTTTTAGTACAAGATATGAAGAAATCGATCGATTTTTATAACAACGTTTTAGGAATGGAAAAGAAGCAGGAGTCAGATGACTGGGTGGAGTTTTTGAAACAGGGTACGGTTTTGGCATTGCATCCTGCCAAAAAGAAGACAAAAAATGATGAGCAACAAACAAGCGGTAGAATCACAAAAAGCGGCAATATGTTGATAGGATTCACTGTCGGTGATCTAGAATCTGTATGCAGTGAATTAAACAAGAAAAATGTCAAATTTTATAAGAATCTGAAAAATGAATCATTTGGGAAGCACGCGATCATAGAGGACCCTGAAGGAAACCTAATATCCTTAGCTGAAATGGCTCCTAAGGAAGAATTTATGCAAATACCATATTATCATGGATTTGCTCCAGTTTAAGTAAGGATCAATGCAACTCTATTACGATCGATGACGACCAGATCAAAATGGTTTCCAAATATGCTTCTCGGATAAGTATTTCATATATGGAGATTTTATTAGATGATCTTATTCTCTTGAAGTAAGCGAATAAAGGAGCTAATATCGATGACAGGTAATTTCAAGAAAGAAAAACGGTGCATTATTTGCGGATGTACCGAACATAGACTAATTGGCTGTCTCGCACATCGGAGAAGTCATAAGAGAAATAAAAATGGTGTATGCGAAATAAAAGATACATAAAAGTTGTAAAATCTATTCATTTAAGTTCATATAGAGCAACAGATAACTTGAAAACGAACTTTTCGTCGGTTTTTTCTGCTATTGGGACAACATATTTTTGGGTCTCCTCCTTGTAACGCAATACTTTATCCTTCTGCATAGCGTTTTTCAGGCCTCTAATATTGTCCAGGCGATCTGCTAATTTAATATACCGTACATCTTCTGAACCTCTTGCTATATTCCTAAAATATTCTCCCAATACTTTTTCTTTCTCTTCACTTTTTGCTGATGGTCTTGCTACCGTGTTTACTATACTAAAGACCCGTTCTCCAAATTCATTCTTTAATCGTTCTTCTAACAACGCTCTACTACCGGCCGTATTACTTTCGGGGCTATTGCTAATAGTTTCAGCATTTATCTCCAAAGTGTCGTGCAAAATAGCTGCGCAAACAAGGTCAATATCATACTCGTGAAGCTCTTCCGTCAAAATAAGTGCGACTCGTATGGGATGGTTGATATAAGGTTCCATCTTGTTTCCCCTTTTAAACTGCCCCGAATGAACTTTTATCGCTATACTAAATGCCCTAGTTATCTTCATAATGTCACCAATTGAATTCTCAAATGGTTTTAGTAACCGAGAAAATCCTGATTTAGTAAAGTCGTTTATACTCCCTGTCATTGCTATACATAGTCAATAGCACTAGACAATAATATTCTTAATGTTATTATATTTGGCTTGAATGCGTTGCATGCCTCAGTTAATTAGGATTTAGAAATCTCCTTATGTCAATTTATTCTGAACCTGATATAATCCATCTGACAAAACATCTCTCGGAGAATTTGCTATTAATACATGTATTAACCTATGTTTCTAACGTAGAATTAATCTTGTATATCCCCGCTGTTATTCTTACCAATAGCACCGAAATACAGGTATCAAGAGGGTTATTTTTAATTATAATTGTGAGTTGAAATATTCTGGTACACTATCCCACGGAGGACCATATGGGAAAACCGTTACTTGGAGTGGGGGATTATCCTGGCGGCAATGGTTCTTGATACCCGTCATGTCTTTCATTGTCAAATCTTTCAGTACTCTTATGTAGCCTTGTATTCGATGTCGGAGATTACTTATGCGTCATGTACAAAAGCAATGTCATTGGCTTTGAGGATATTCTCTTGAATAAATTGCCTTAAACCATCTAAAAATATGGAAGTGGTCACAATGTCACAACGAATAAGGACAAGTGTCTAGCAAAGGGGAGAATGGTGTCAATGGATTTTGCGTAGGCTTTGAAGAGTGTGAACAAAACAAGATTAGTGTTGGCAGAGTTTTAGGGGTACATATATACCACAATATAAACAATCTAAACCAAACCTTGCCATTTGCTAATAATAGCTTTGACCCTGTAGAGATAACTGCGACATCTACTGTAGTTTGTATTGTAAGTGGAGGACTGGATTCGGTTTGTACCGCAGCTTATTTGAGAAAAGAAAAAAATTGTACTCTATATTTTCTCAGTTATATCTACGGACAAAGGGCGAGAAATGAAATTCATGCTGCAAAACAATTTGCAAGAATTTTGAAGGTAAAGGATCATCGCACAATAGATATTGGATTTATGAAGGAACTCTACTCCAACACAAACGTACTCACTGACACTAAACAAACGTTGCCTGGGAGTTTTAATTATAGCATTGTAGTCCCAATAAGAAATGTTGTGTTTATTACCATAGCCTCTGCATGGGCTATGAGCCTGAACGCAACGGTAGTGGCGTATGGTGCACATGAGGGTGATAACCACTATCCAGACTGCCGTCCTGAGTTTATAAGGTCAGTCACTGCAGTACTGAATCTAGCAGAAGAGGACGGTATACAACTAGGGATGAGACAAAAAGTAACAGTATGGGCACCGGTAGTTCAAGGAATGAGCAAAACCGAACTCTTAAAGATAGGATATTCAATATTGGGCGACAAAGTATTTGAAACGTGGAGTTGCTACTCAAATGGCATTAAAATCAAAGGAAATTATTTGCATTGCGGCTCATGCGAATCGTGTATAAATAGGAAAGCCGCCATTAGGAACGCAGGCATAGAGGATCAGACACATTATGCAAGAAATGAATAATGATAAAGTCCAGCTGAGTGAAATATTCACTAGCATTGAGGGCGAAGGACCTTTCTTTGGAACTAAGACCATCTTTGTAAGAATGGCAGGATGTCATCTCAGTTGCCATTGGTGTGATACCACCTATGCTCTACCAATGGGTGGCGGCTTAAGTTATTCAGTTGATGAAGTAAAGGATCTTATTATCAAACAGCTTCAACCGAGTACTTACAAGATTAATTTTACCGGGGGTGAGCCCCTACTCCAGTATGAGGCAGTTGCTACTCTTGCTAAATTCATGAAACAAACGAAGGGTTTGAGAACTTATATCGAATCCTCTTGCTTTGATTCTTTAAGGTTTGCAAAGGTTCTTCCCCACATAGACATCTGTAAAATAGAGTTCAAAATGAGTGATTCCAAAGTTATTAATCACAACGGCTACGACAATTTGTTACACAACGAATTTAAATGCCTCAAATTGGCAGTCTCAGAACATAAAAGTACTTTTGTTAAGGTAGTAGTCACCAATATAACTAACATAATTGAGTTCAGAAAATTAGTGAGGGAGATTTTTGAAAGTGTGAAACCTAGCGATATAATGGGATTTGTCATCCAACCAAGTTACGGGATTGCCGAGCCGACTATTGAGAAGCTACTCAATTTTTATGACTGTGTTTATCCAGTATATGAAGAGGTAAGAATAGTACCACAATTGCATAAACTGATAGGGGTCAGATGAATACGCTTTGACAAGATCGGCTAATAATAAAAACACGAAACGGATTGAAAAACTACTAAGACAACTTCTGATCGAATTGGGGGAAAATCCAGACCGAGAGGGTTTAATTCAAACACCTGCTCGTATGGCTGAAATGTTTCAAGAAATATTCGGTGGCTATACAATGAACGCTGAACTTGATGTAAGTTTCAGTGAGGAAACAGATACCATCGTTGCAAAGAATATTGAGTTTTATAGTATGTGCGAACATCATATGCTTCCTTTTTATGGAAAAATACACATAGCATATATTCCATATGGCAAGGTATTTGGTATTTCAAAATTAGCCCGTCTAGTTGAAAAATATGCTAGACGAATGCAAATACAAGAGAGACTCACAAAACAAATAGCTGACGAAATAATGAGGAAGGAGATAAGGGGAGTTCTTGTGATCGCGGAAGCTGAACATCTTTGTATGAAAATGCGTGGGGTCAAGAATGATAGCCTAATTATTACTGAGTGTCATCGCGGGATTATGGAGGAACAGAAACAGCTTCGAGATCACGTCCTTGCACTAATTTATGCCAAGCCGGAGATGCATTCTTTCTGACTGTAGGCGAGTACTTTGGTCTCAAGTTTAAATATTTTATACTATTTACTCAGGTAAGGCGGCGACCGTGAGACGTTAGCTTAGAACTGCAAGGCACAATCCTCCGACAGAAATATATGTAGAGAATCAAGACCATCTTCGTGACAAAGGCTTATAAAAAAGACTATTTCCAATAGGTCAGAAGAATGGCAGGTACTATCTTCAGGATACAGTCGCATAAATTTAGTCAAGATAATATTCAAGCTACCCTTGTTTGCTCGAAATGTGATGAGATATTCTCAAAGGAATTTCTATTAGACCTGGAAGGTCAAACAATCGAATTTAAATGTCCTGTCTGTGGAGCTCCAGGTGAGGCAGACCTTCCCTATAAGAGTGCTGAGGAAAGAGAGGAGTTTGAAGAAGATTTTGAAGAGGTAGAGGAAGAAGGATCAGACGAGGAATTTGAAGAAGAATATTAGCTTGTTTGCAGAAATAGCCTGAGATATCAGTGATGATGATAGTTTACTTTAGATTGTGACCAAGCTTGCCTAATTGGGCAAGTAGCGACACCAACTGTATTTCTGGATGGGCACCCGTAACTAACCGGTAATCGTACTCAGCCATCAAAGCGGCAAATTCGTCAGGGCGGTCTAGCTTCAAATCGTAAGCTTCTAGGTTAGCGTATCTAAGGAAATCACTCTCTGACATTCCGTATACTTGCATTAGTTCGAGTAATTTAATGCGGGCTTCGTGGAACTTTCCAATAAGAGCTAATTTGATAATTTCCTTGACTCTTACTTTACCTGATAAACCGATTGATGCCATTACGTTAGTGGATGAAACTGAACCCATGCCTGCTGCTGCCTGCAGTATGTTAATAGAATGACGTAGATCTCCTAACGTTGCATCATATATTGACGAAAAAGCTTTCTCTTCATATTTTACTCCTTGTCTTTCGCAGACGAATCTTAAATATTCTGAAATATCTTCTCTTGAAAGCCGTCTAAATTTGAATACCACACACCTGCTCTGAATAGGTTCTATTATCTGTGAAAGATAGTTACATATGATAATAAATCGGGTAGTCCGAGAGCTATCTTCAATTATTCTTCTTAAAGCAGTTTGAGCCTCGGATGTCATCTCGTCAGCCTCGTCTAGTATGATTATCCTAAACATTTTTTTATTGTCCTTGTCTGTCGGGAGCTTCATCACTGCAGCAAACTCCTTTACTCTTTCACGGACCATCTTAATTCCCCTTTCATCGGACGCATTCAATTCAAGGGTATCTGTCTGCCAAGATTCTCCGAGCAACTCTTTTGCAAGACAGATAGCGGTAGTAGTCTTACCGACACCGGCAGGGCCAGAAAAAAGCAAATGAGGAATTTCATCAGGATTTTTTGAAAAATTGCTTAGCCCGTTGACAATATCGCGTTGATTGATTATCTCCTTCAATGTTGTAGGACGATATTTCTCTACCCACATCAAATTAGACAAGTCGTTGTTTACGGAAGGCATGTACGCAAGAACATCTGAGAAAAAGTAACATAAGTCATAATAATGTTTAGTAGTTGCCTATGTTGTCAATAGATAATAGAAGTTGATTGTGTTCATCATTTATTATTTATAGAATTTAAAAACACATCATACACGACCGATAACAGCTCGGTTTATGGTTAAGAGGAAGAAAAATGGTTAAGATTTCAACTATGACGCCTCAAACAAATATTTGCATTCTTTGTTCACTCAACTAGGCCTAATGTGTTTTCCCGTAGGTTTGCTCCGTAAGTTGTGATCGGAGTATAGGGAGTAGAGAATGTAGAGTTTGACAACTGTCATAAAGAAGTTAAGAACTGTGGTTCGATCACACTAAGGGGGGTCTATTTATGAAAGTTTGCTCTCAAGCTTCAGAAGGAGCTCCAGTTCTTAATTCAATTGGTGCAGCTAGACTGTTAAGAAAAGCTATCCTTGTAAAAGATATAATTAATTAGGTAGCTTCGTATTAGAGAGCAATGTTATGAAGACTGGTCTCCCATCTTTAGAAAACAAGATAGACGCAAGCCAAGGAGTTCACTATATAGAGTACATGATGGAAGATATTAGGGTAAGCTACAAAAGAGATGTAAAAGCCACTGTAAACGGCTTTGCCTTGGATGCTAAAGAAGGTGATATATCATCAATTCCTAGATGGATGGCAAAGATACTATTAGAACGAGAGGACATAGAAACCCAAGACCACGACATTTCCACGTACATTTCTAGGGCATTTAATCGTGAGAGAATAGCAAAACCTCATGATCTATCCACTTTAGACTCAGATTTCTATATAAGAGTGAACGATTATTTTGAGGGTTTGAAAGAGAGAGAAAGAGAAAATATGTTAGTCTCATTAAACTCCTTTGTTACGTCTAGGCTAGAAAAGATTGTCAAGCTGGCGGCTGCTTCTCCTCTCTCGGCACAGTTAGAAGAAAAGCTGTCGGCTGAGGAAAATGAACTCTATTCACTTATTCACCGGTCGTCTACGCTTTTCAAAAATCGGGTGCTAAAGAAGGTTGGCTGAGCAGCAGACTATCGCAGCTTTAATAAACGATCTGGAAAGTTTTCTTCGCGCATTCAAGGATAGAGGGAGGAAATACAAATACTTCGACAAGATTAACCATATGATGGCTTCCAATGCTGTTTCCCTTACAATAGATTATAT
>JBPCNB010000570.1:0-4737 GCA_051001675.1 Nitrososphaeraceae archaeon
GTACAGCAACAAATAGTGCTGTTGTTGGAGAAGATAATATTCTTGGACTACAGTGGCCAAAATACACACCACAGATTCATGATATCCCTGGAAAAGACATAACTTTGGCAGGTCAAAATTTCAATACGTCAAACCCATTCACTCCATCAGATCTTAATGATAATGCTACTACAGGAGCGTACGTTCCTTTTGGCACACCTACAAACAAAGGCCAGGTAATTAAGGGAAATGTCAAGTGTTCAGGATGTATTTTGAGTGCTAATATGGATGGTTCAGATCTTAAACTTGTAGCATGGGGGCTTAGAAATCCTTATGGAATAGCATTTGCAAACGATGGTAAACTAATAGTATCTAATAATGGCGCAGATGAAAGAGGGAGCAGACAAATAGCCTATGACCCAGATAAAGCGTATGTTATAGATACTTCCAATTCCAGTAATCTAGGCAAATTTTATGGTTGGCCTGATTTTGCTGGAAATGCAGAACCAGTAACGGATCCAAAGTTCCAATCCCCAAGTGTAAAGGAGCCGCTAAAGTTCTTGATTCAGGATCATCCTGAAGTTGTCAAACCACTAGCTCAAATGCAAGTCGGTCCTTCACTGACCCAAGTTGCCTATTCTAACAATAGCACCTTTGGACATGAAGGGATGGCATTTATCGGAGCATCTGGAACATTTACTCCAATAACTCACACATTCAATACAATTCCGAAAGGAATAGTAGGACATAAAGTCATGATGCTAGATCCAAAGACAGGAAACTATAGCGAGTTTCTGGGTGCAATAAGAGATCCATCTGTCTTTACACCCGTTGGCTTAGCATTTGACCACAATGGCAGTGCTCTATATATTGCCGACATTGGAAAGTTAGAATTAAGAAATACCTTACCTAATGGCACTCCCCTAAATCATACAGTAACTTGGCCTTATCCATATACAGGAGTAGTATGGAAGGTTACGCAATCAGGTGGTGCTTAAATATGACAACAACCATATTTGCAAAAAGGAACCTAGAAATCACTGCTATCATTACTGTAATAGTAGCATCTGTTCTGTTGATAGCAATCGGTTCTACTAATTCTATACTAGCACAACAAGAAAAGCAACAAAAGAGCTTTAATGCAAATCTTTCAGGTAGTTCTGAAGTTCCGCCCACATCTATCAATGCAACGGGAAACGCTGAATTTCAAGTTGCTACTAACAAAAAGGAATTGACATATTCTCTTAATGTCAAGGATTTAGAAGGTATCACTGAAGCCCATATACACAAAGGAAAAGTAAGTGAAAACGGGCCTGTTATACTTACGTTGTATAAATCCAAATCTCCATCAAATGAAACAAACACATCTTTGACAATAAAAGAAACTGTTACCTCTGCTAAACTAGAGGGTCCTTTGGCAGGAAAACAACTCTCTGACCTAATCACTATTATGAATAACGGAACAGCATATGTCAATGTACATACTGAACAGAATCCCCTTGGTGCTATTCGTGGGCAAATAATTAGTGCTGCTGGAACGTGATTAGACAAAAAGAAAATAAGCCTCAAAATAGCTGCTTTCCTTCTTCTTCTTTCTTATCTTCGTTCTAGACTCCATGAAACAAGTAATAACGACCATCGCTGTTTTGGCAATACTATTGCCAATGTCAACAGCAATGATACAACAACAAATGCATACATTCAGAGACGTATCAGGAAGATTTACCGTGGATTATCCATCCGACTGGAAAATAGTAGAACTCTCAGAAGACTCCCAAGGATCATCTGTCATATTTATCAATCCAAATGGTAACGGGGAAAGCCTTAACGTTGTAATAGCTCCAGAAGAAGCACGAACGATTCTTACAATTGGACTCGAAGAGTATGCAAAAATGCAATTAGATCACTTATTAGCTGTACAAAGAAATGCAAAAATAGTTCAAAATATAGAATGCAAAAAATATCAAATTCAAGGCCATCAGACATGCTCAAATATAGTTAGCTCTGGATTGGGAGACGAATTATTATATTTGAAACAGGTTATGACGACAAATAAACAAGATGCTTACGTTTTCACATACGGGAATTTAGTCAAAAACTTTGGTTCAGATTCACCGCTATTTGATAAAATTCTCACGACAATTAGATTTACCAATTAATAGGAAGAAAGAAAGCAAATCGAAAAGCGACTGAACCTTTGAGAATATTGAATTATAACCGGCAAAAGGTATCTACACTTATTATAGAAGATATTGCTCATTTGACTGCTCATCGTCACGATATAATTTTTTATTAATTGCCCAGTATGAAACAATCTATCTCGAAATTTATCTTCAGATTGGGATAACATATTCCATCAGTTTTGCTTACGTCTTGATATCACTGGCCGCCCTAGCAATGACTTCAGAAAGTGCTGGATGTATATGAATAGTCTTTGTTATACTATCTATAGAACCACCTCCTGCTTTCATAGCTACTAAAACTTCATGGATAAGTGTAGAAGCATCAGTTCCGATAATATGACAACCAAGTATTTTTCTATCTTCTCTATTTACTAAGAACTTTACAAAACCATCTCTATCCTCAAGTGCTTCACCCATCCCTGTTTGTATATATGGGTAGATGGATTTGAGATAGTCTTTTCCTTCCTCCTTGTTTTCTGTTTTCAGTTGTTGTTCAGTAAATCCAACTCCAGCAACCTGGGGCGAGCTAAAAATAGCGTGTGGCATAACGCCATAGTCGACTGGTATCTTTCTATCAGGGTTTAATATATTGTTAAAAGCATACTGTGCTTCATTGTTGGCATTATGTTTGAATTGGTAGCGTCCAACTACATCGCCTAAAGCAAATATCCCTTTGACATTAGTCTCAAGATATTCGTCTACTAAAATGAATCCTCTTTCATTGACATTTACGCCTGTTTTTTTCAAGTCAAGTTCATCGGAGTTAGGACTTCTACCTGCAGAAACTAGTAACTGATCCGATTGAAGTTCAACTAGCTTATCTTCTGAATTTTTTGCTACTACATGAAAGACGGAATCGTTATCGGCTTCATTGTCCTTCTTCGATACAGATTCCGTGTTGTACCCTGGATAGACATTATATTTTTTGGAGAATATTTCTGTAAATTTCTGAGAAATCTCTTCATCCTCATTTGGAATAAGGACATTTCCACGCTGGATGATGTTGATCGTAGTTCCCAGGCTACCGTAAAAATGAGCTAATTCGCACGCTATATACCCCCCGCCTATAAATGTAAGAACCTGCGGTTGGCGTTTAAGGCGCAAGGCCTCATCACTCGTGATATATCCACTTCCCTCCAGACCTTTTATTTCTGGGATGTTTGGTCTAGTGCCAGAGGCAATTAAGATTTTATCCGCTGTTATAATCTTCTCTTCTTCCCCAACTGAAAGAGTTTTTTCTCCGATAAACTTGCCTTTCTTTGTAAAGAGCTTTGGGTTTTCTGAGTGCATCAATCCATTTTTTATCTCATTTGAATCAGAATCAGTAATACCATTTACTCGACTTATTATCTTTTGAAAATCAATTGAAAAGCCATCAACTTTTATTCCAAAAATACCTGCATGTTTGATTATTTCGGCAACATCTGCGCTGTGTATGAGCATTTTAGACGGTATACATCCTCTATTTAGACAAGTTCCACCCATTCTGTCTTTTTCAATAATTGCAACCTTAAGCCCATGTCGAGAGGCGGCAACAGCATTAGCAACATCTAATCCTGAACCACCACCTATAACAATAAGGTCATATTTCTGCAATTTTTGACTTTATCTTGGTAATTTATTTAAGGATTCAGAAAAATTACTGTACAAGCGAAATGTACAACATGTCAGCTTAACAAAAAATGTCTGCAATTCTTTATTCATTACCTCTTTTATGGCTAAAAGTAAATGTATTTGTTATTTCATATATTAGCGTCAAAACATGCAATCAAAAGAACATCAAGCCAATCTAAAACTTGGTCCAGAAGTTAACTCCAAAAAAATAATAGAAGAAAGGAAGAACAATAGAATTCAGAAAAATTAGATGGAATAAAAGAAAAGGAAGTAGAAAAATAAGCTGTTCGCAATAGTGCTAAACTCGCAAAAGATAGATACTTTTCCTTCTATTTTATTGTATATTTTGACTTGGCTTAAATTTCAGTTGCATTATCGAACGGAGTGTTGTCGTTACTGTGGATGATGTTCACGATCATGTTCATTGAGTTCTTGTTGGGTATCAAAGGAATATCCTTCACATTTTTGGCATTTAATCGGTTTTTCAGATGATGACATTTGAACATAAAGGCTCAACATCTTATTTAAAGTTCGATGTCACATATTGTACCACAAAGTTGTACTATATCCATATCTATCTATCTATAATATATCTAGAGAATTTATTTCATATTAAGACAGGTGCTGAGCAGATCTCTTTGTTTTTAAGATTTTAGAAAATAGCATAATAGCATTGCTATCAATAGTTTGGGCCTTTATCTGCGTACGGCCATTATTTTAGGAAATGGATAAAATTATTTCGGACGACATAATAAAATAACAAGCCCCACCAGGTTAACTTTCAATCAATCCTTATACATGTGAATATGGACTCAAAATGGAATGAATCTGGAGCTAATTTGGAAATATTCATTTATACTGGATATATTGAAACCTGAGATTGATGAAATCAAAATCAGAAAAGGTCATAAGATTTTCAATTGCTGCAATATTTGCAGTGACAATAGCAACGACCTCATTG
>JBPCNB010000571.1:0-2136 GCA_051001675.1 Nitrososphaeraceae archaeon
TCCTAGAACTGGAAAACATAGTGGGTAATCTACTTATAGCAGAATATCAAGTAGACAGACTTCGAACTCGATTAAGTGATGTAGTTAGTGGATATAGACCTCAAATGATGAAGAACAAGGCATCTACACATGTATTCAAACACAATAACAAATGGTATAAACTATCGCTTAGAATAGATGAAACCGACGTAACTCCCACTAAAGGCGTCTCAGAGCAGAAATAAGACCATTAATTGGCTAGTTAATCTAGTAAAGCAAAGATAATGTTGGCAGCAACAACATACCGTTGTCAATGTTGTAAGATGATAATCCAAATAATAGAGATATCTCCTAGTAAGACAACAGCCACCTATTGTCCGAATTGCGGCAATCATGCTTTAGAACCAACTAATGTCATTCTCTGTTGATAGGCCCTTTTCATTATCACTTTTTGTTCCAAGTGCAGAGAATCGTATTCCAAGATAAATAAGGTTGTATCATTATTACAAATACGTTTCCAACCATAAACGAGTACCAAACGGAAAGAGTATTGGCATTGGCATCAAACACGACAATACATCCACCGGTACAAGTCATTGAGAAATACCTCTTCCTACTCGATTATAAGCCCTTTGTTGAGTCAGGCAAGACTTAGCAACAATATGATCGAGTAGGAATTTTTTTTATTATACTATATTATGCTGGGAGTCTACAAGCTTCGCTGGTTCAGCAGCATTCTCCGACCTTGTTCTCTAAACATAGAATCGTCAGCTGGGATAAATAAGGACTCAAGATAGATAAAATGATCACAAATAGTGTGTTTTTCCTGTTTCCACTAATAGTCTTAACTAGCAGTATGAAGAATTCCAGATAAGTTAGATCCAAAATAGGAATGTCAAAGTCAAAATTTAACGATTTTTTTTCTGCCACTTTTTTTGTTCTCGTTTTTCATTAAAGATAGAAAAGCGGTTAAACCACAATAAAGCAGCTGCTATTGAAAGATAACCAGCATTGTAAAATATATCCCATACCCAACCCTCTTTTTGTACTATATCTATATCCAATACAGCAACATATCCAAAACCTGAATCCGCCACTGCAAAGAGTAGCATAGATAAAGACAGCAGCATCCAGTGAGTATACGATAGCTGTCCAGATCGAATGGTCCAAAGCACTAGAACGGCTGGAACGAGCAGCACCCCATCTAAAATTGGATAAGCGACACTAATTAACAATAAAACGATGTCATCTGCTTGTTGTTTTTGACTATATGATATATCTGATACAGTGCTAGTAAGATTAACCAAATAGCCCAGAGCTATTGCAATAGTCACTGATACTAATATAATGGCGGTGGGTTTGATCATTTCTCTACTCATGAAATTGTATATTCGATATAAATGGTAAGCAAAAAACCCGTATCCAACTAACCAAAATAAATCAGCAATAGACGGAAATGGAGTATTTATTTGTAATCCAAGTTCAAAATATGTCCAGATTATTTCAGCGATAAACCATAAACCTAAACCTATAGCAAGAGATGCATATGTTTTTCCATAAAGTCCATCAAGTTTCTGTCTGTAGACTGTTATAACTGCCAAAGCAAGAGCCATTGCTGCTGTTACATTTATTGTCCAGTTGCTAAAAAATACTCTATCTTTTCCTTGGCTGAGAATAATAAAGGAATTGGCAACAATAATAGAGGCAATTAGTGCCAAGATTATGTTTCTGTGTACTTTAGCTAGAGTCAGGGTTTGCCTATGGTTTGGTTGTAAGACCTCTCACCGATATTATCCTTTGTCTTCCTCTTCTTAACCTCGATTGTATTTGGTTCCGCAGCATACACTCTAAATGGTTCATCGATAATAACATATCCATGACATGAAATTACCATCCCCAGCAACATATTGAAGTGCTTTTCAGAAAGCTTTGAAATATTATATCCACATAATACAGTCAGATTCTCCATGGTGTGCTTACCAATGGATTGTTCAAGGATGTTGAGTTCACTAGAATAGCCTTTTTCTAACCAAAATGTTGCATCCCTTTGTGCAATTCGTGCTGGAATATTTTTTTTTCGTGAGTTAACAAACAAGGGTGGTTTTGATTTCCAATCATGTAATCTTTCTTTTAACTCTGATTTACCTGCTGCTAAGG
>JBPCNB010000572.1:0-1589 GCA_051001675.1 Nitrososphaeraceae archaeon
ACCGTGTTCTCTTCCATATATTCTCCAATAAGATAATAGACGTGAATGTGATATTTTTACATTGTTAGAGTATATGGAGACACATTTGTACTCAGAATGATAAAACGTTACAAAGTTTATATAAACTCATCCTATTAATTGAAATAATTACATGTCAGAATGTCGTTCCTAGTTTAGGAGCTTTACGCCTTGTTCTTCGATATCTAGGGTATGGATTATTTCTCGGTAGTTCCGTAAGCGATTGTCACTATTACATGTGTAGGTGGTACTATAGACAGGAATCGAGGCGAAAAAATGATACCAAACCTCTTGGAATTAGTGACAAAAATTGAAGTCCCAAATCCGTACACAAAATACTATGAACCATACTGGCTCATTTCTGTCAAAGGGTCCTTGGACAATACTATTTGCCAAGTGGGCAATATATCAAATCAAATACGTAATAAGAAAGCAAGCCTTGTCAAGATAGATAACAAATGGGTTGTACATAACAGAAATTGTTACATACCGGACTTAGATCACATAAGATAGACACACAGAAAGATGCCATCTGAAAATAATACAAGTAACAGTAATGACACTGGGCCACTGAGGAGGATTCTTCTTGTAGATGATGAAGTAGATATAATTTCGGTCTTCAAAATGATACTAGAAATGAATGGCTATGAAGTCGACGCATATACCAACCCTTCAACTGCCTTAGCTGATTTCAAACCGAGCTTTTATGGTTTATTACTATTGGACATTAGAATGCCCACAATGAATGGATTTGAATTGTATAGAAAATTGAGAAAAATTGATGAACAGGTCAAGGTATGCTTTATCACGGCGTTTGAAGATTATCGTGAAGAGTTTAAGGAATCATTCCCTATGCTGGACGAATACAAATACTTTATCAGAAAACCAAAAGCAATAGAAGATTTAGTAAACCACGTAGCTACAATTCTTGGATAGAATGTTGTAAAAATTAATCTTCTATCAAAATACATCGTAATGAATGAGGATGGTTTTCTTGCCCATTAGGATATCAGGATGATCCTTTAATATTTAGTTTGGAATATGACAATTTGAATGCTGTAAAACTTATTATAGAATGAAAGGTTTGAACGAAATACCTTATGTAAACCTTCGTTCACATCTCTTGAGCTCATGAATATGTGTGGCAAAGTGGACAGCTCTGAACACCATTGTAGACCACAAGACACGAAATTGCATTGTACAATAATTCCAAATAGTTATGCCTTACCTTTGTTGTATCGACGTTATTAATTTTATATTCAAGTTTCTCAATGTTTTTAAACTTGCATATTGTCTACCACAATAACTTAAAGCTCTTGCCCAATTTATTTTAATACACAATCAAAATAACCCTACTTGATTCATAAACATCATATGGTATTTGACAATCACAATAATAAGTGGAATTATAATAACCGCTCTAACGGCGAAACTTTAAAAGATAAATTGGTTGAGGCTACAAAACCGCAAGCACCGCTAAAACCACGCATAGAAGAAGCACAAAAGAAGTTACAAATACAGATTGCCAAACTAGAAGGAATGTCTTCTAAAATGGAGGAAAAAGATAAGGT
>JBPCNB010000573.1:0-1269 GCA_051001675.1 Nitrososphaeraceae archaeon
CCCCAATCGATTGAGCTGTAACCACCCCTACCGCTTCTACTGGTTCAGCTAAGGCGCGTTGCATCAGGTCAATTGTCTTCTTGAGCACTTTTTCGATTCCATCTTTGGTTAATCTATTCTGTGAGAAAGCATTTTCTAAGTACTTTTTCACTTTAGGATTTAAGTTCTCTGCATATTTTGATATAATGCTTCCCATTTCACCGTCGCTAGCCTTTCTCCCTTCGTCATTGACAGATTCACTTTCGATTAGACGCGATATATTGACTGCTTCTCCGTGGTCGCTCTTTGCGGGATCTACACCATCTTCTCCATATAGATATTGAATAATGTTGCCATGAGGATCTCGTACCGTATGATCGTATTCAATTTTCAAATGCTCCAAGGCGTTAATCAATCGCCTTTGCATATATCCTGATTGCTGGGTTCTGACAGCAGTGTCGACTAGACCTTCTCTTCCTCCCATTGCATGGAAGAAAAACTCTAGAGGGCTTAGACCGTCCCGGTAATTTGACTTGATAAAACCTTTTGAATCTGGATTGGTATCATTCCTCTTGAAGTGTGGTAGCGACCTGTTGTGATAGCCTTTTTGTATGCGTTTTCCTCTAATGGATTGTTGACCTAAAGCAGCTGTCATTTGGCCAATATTTAGGGTCGAACCTCGTGCTCCGGTGGACGCCATAATTATTCCCGAATTGTCATCAGGGAATGCCCTATCAGCGGTCCGCCCAGCCCTGTCTCTTGCCCTGGATAGCTCATTGACTACATACAATTCTAATGCCTCCTCTGGTGCGAGACCTCTGGTCAGGGGCAAACTGCCTTCACTGTACTGTATTATGAGTTCATGTACCTTATCATATGCTTTTTGAATAACGTTCTGTATTTCTTGTCTTGTTTCCTCGTTTAACCATAAGTCAGAATATCCATAGGTAAAACCTCTGTGAGTTATGAATGTCTTGAGCATCACTAATATGGAGTCCAGGAATTTTCCTGCACGGTCATTGCCGTAGTCTTTAACTATCCTATGCAGTACACTGTCAGGCTCTTCCGCTCCTATCGAGGCCTTGTCGATAACTCCACTCATTAATTGTCCAGCTTTTATGACTACATCTCTGCCCGCTTTCTTTGTGGCCTTGGTCCATTTTGAAGTTATTATAAAATTAAAGTCTTTGGGTAAAAATAAGGAAAAAAGTTGCTTTCCAGAATAAAATCTGGACCCATTCTGGTTAATATCCGGCTCGGGCAGAGTCCCTTTATAGCCCCCAATCAATG
>JBPCNB010000574.1:0-9699 GCA_051001675.1 Nitrososphaeraceae archaeon
GTGGTTGGGGGGCCTCGCATGAGGCTACAGATCATCCCCATTAATTATCAACTAATACAAGTAGTAGCCTACATATGACTTGAACAGAGTACATATAGGATAGCCGAAGATCCCTATCTCTTGATCATGTCGAGTATTTTATCTATTATTTTTCCGTGATCAGCTTGTACTTCTGTTGTTATCAACAGCAGATGAAAGTTTTCTAACGGGAAGGTTATACGTTTGATCTTTTCATATTCGGCCATAGCATATCTTCCGTTGCCAATTTTTGGAGCGAGGGAGTTGCGCAAACTCCATCTAGCCAATGCCTGCAAATTTGATCTTTTTGTTTCCTCAGAAGAAAGAAGATTATTGACTCCTTGACGCTGCCCGCCATATCGAATTTGACCTGTGTCATCACAAACTCCCGCAAATCTGATATTTACGTCTAGTTCTAAGATTTCTTTACAGAGGTTATCATAATCCATGTTTTGGAGTGGTATGAAGATTCTAATAAGGTTATTGAGTATGGGTTTTTACTGCAAATTATCTCATAAAGGTGTAACATTTTTTATGCTTAATGGCTGCAATAATGAATATATAATGTTCTTTGTAAAACAAGAAGAGCCACAAGAGGTTCACAAACCGATAGTCATCGCTGCCATGCAGGATATGGGTAACGTTGGCAGTATAGCCATTGACGCTATCAACAAGAGTCTAAAAACAAGACTTTTCCGATATGTATATCCACCGTCTCCCAATCATGTGATAGACAATGGAGGGTACATTGACTTCCAGCAAGAAAATTGGGAATACCGTTACACTAAGGACACGATAGTTTTTGGTGGAGGAATAGGTCAACCACAGACTAATCAGGAATTATATGAACTGTGTCAAGACATTATAGATGTCGCCAAAATGCATTCTGCTCGATTAATATACACGTTGGGCGCCTTCCATACGACTAGAATTATAGGCAAAAAGCCAGAAACTTTCGTTACTACTACATCTAGAGAATTAACAGAGCAAATCAGAAAATTAGGAATACCAACCACCCCTCAATCGTCTCTCATTACAGGGTTTAATGGCCTTATACTGGGGTTCGCAAAAATAAACAATATACAAGGTATCGGTTTGTATGGTGAGCTGAACGACCCAAGAATACAGCAATATCGCACAGCTAAAAGCGTTTTGCAGTTATTAGAGAGGCTGACATATCAAAAATTTGGGAACCTAGAAGAACTAGATGTGATGGCTGAAGCAATTGATAAAGAAATAGCAAGGATGAAAAAGCAAGGAGAATTCTTCGAGAAATAACATTGGGGTGCGTTGCGTAGTAGGGTATCATGCAGGTCCATCATTTGTATAATAGCTTCAACATCTTACCTAGCCAAATATACTGAGTACAGCTCTATATTCCTACTTATGAAACTGAAAATTTACAATACTTTGGCTTTCAATTCAGTTTCCAGTACACAGCTAAAATAGGTTCTAGTTATATGTTCAAGGAGGTGGTCGTAATTTTCCTTCGACTTTGGCTCCACACATTTCAATGACGTTTCGGATCTAAGAATTTGCTATTCCTTTTATGGTCTCGTTGTCTACCCAGTCTACCATTTAAACGAAAAGTGAACAGAATGAAATACTTATTTTGAGGATGCTTTCTAAGATATTTTAGTCAAAGTCTGGAAGTAAATTATAGTGCCATCGGTATGAAAAACCCTCTAGAAGGAGAGGCCAACAGTACGGCGCGAATTGTTCCCGGGCACTTCAAGTTGTTGTTTTTTATAGATATCCATATCGTGTCATCAAGAGTGTTACAAGTCAGTAGGGCTGGCTAGTTATTTCAGAGATCACTTTATGAAAGAATGCAAGAAAAGATGAAGATTAATATTAACGTCGTATAGTCTTTTACTTGATATCCAATAATTATTACCTAACTTCGATTGAACCCTCGTTAAACCCCCGTCTTATAAGCATATTCTTAACCGCTTCTCGATGGTCTCCTTGCAGAACAATCTGTCCATCTTTATAAGTACCTCCAGTTCCGATATTTGTCTTTAACTGTTTTGTTATTCCTATTGCATCCTCTGTCTCTTGCAAACCTGTAACTACGGTCACAGATTTTCTAAATTTTCGGATATCCTTGAAAATAACTATTCGAGCCTTTTCTTTATCTAGTTCTCTTAAAATGTCATCCATTGAATTCGTAGAGCCATAATGATCTTCTAACACTGGTAATACTATATCACACTCTGGTTGAAAAAGTTTAGGGCCTAACATTCACTTATAAGCACGCGATAAACGTCTCATTGGCTGTGAATAGCCTTTCATCATCTTGATAATGTTTATGCGAAGGCGTTTTCTAGGGCTAAACCAATGAAACTGTAGTTCCAGCCCAAAGTCAGTTATTACTCCGAACATTAAGGCGCCTGTGACAGGAAATGTGATATTATCGTTGTTTTAACTAGGAGTATGCTGTTTCTAAATTATCACTACTTCTTTGTGCCTTAGATAGTGTACTCTGGCCTATCGAAAAGAATAAGAAGAACATTAGGCAAAGTATTATAATAATTTGGTGCAACCAAGAGATATTGACAGCAGAATCACCATCAAGTGAGCTTCTTCATACCTGCATTGGTAAGATCGTGATCGTTAAATTGAGAGGGGGCAAATCTATTCGAGGACGATTACATGATTTTGATCAATATATGAACCTAGTAATTCAAGACGCAGTGGAGCTTTTGAGCAAGAATGATCATGGTTCCATAGGTGCGAACAACAGACTAGGCACTGTTCTTCTCAGAGCAGATAATATTCTTATCATTGCCATTGAATCTTCCATATGAGGGCCTACACGAGTAAGAGAAGGTTAAAGCTACGAGCAACAATACCACTTAGTAGTTTCGATAATTCATAATCTTGAATCTGGCTTATAATTTGATTGTTTTGCAGTCCATTTATTTCTTCATCTTTGATTGCTGAATAATATTAACCTACTTTGGTTTACGCCCCCTATTAGTTCAATTACACCAGTAGAACAGATTATAGAAACATGTGACAACATCGAGAAAGCATATTACATGAATTGACAATAAAGTGGCCTCCCCTCGCATTATTTTTCTATCGATAATATGCTTGCGCACTATTCAGGCGGTTCCGAGTATGTCAATCCCTACCTTTTCTAGTAAGGGGTCTTGTTCTCAACTGTCGACCACAACACGGACAGAATATTCCATTGTGAAATAGGTAAACTTCACATATACTGCAATATTTTGTGCCTAATGCATAACTGGTTAAGCCTACTTTGATTTTAGTACAGATATTCCTACAAACCATTTACGGGAAACACATGAATGGAAATGATTGATCTTATAATGATTACAATACCATTAAGAGGGCGAGGGGATAAGAGACTTAGGACAGAAGAGATAGATACCTGATGGATTTATCCCGTAGTTTAACTAATTCTCGATGTCAAATCTGCGATTACCCTATAACCATTTTGGAAAGCAGAGCTCCCACAATAAGTAACAATTGTAACAGTATGTGAAGTGGCATAGATTTTCTTTGTACAAATCTGCGGACGAAGACCATATTGTCTAAATTAGCAAGCATCTTCCCTAGGTTAAGTATCGTTATGGTGGCGAAAAGACTCGTTAATAGAGGTATGATTATGCCTATTTTAGAGGTTGAATAGCCATAAAGTATCCAGGACAGAACGATCATAGTGCTAGAAAAAAATACTGAAAATTTCAATGTTTGTTTCTTTCCGATTACAATCGGAATTGTACGTCGACCAGCTTCCCTATCTCCGTTAATATCGCCTAAATCGTTAAGTGGAGAAGTAACAAATATCATAATCCCCAGCATCAAAGCAGCATACAGCGGAACTGCTAATCCATCTAAAGACTTCCCATCGGAAGTCCAGGTGTAAATACCTGTCAACCCAAATAACAGGCAAAGCATTAATGCTATTGAAATTGACAGTGTCTTGATAACGAATCGATCTTTTAGGGAAACCTTTGGAACAGAGTACATCAAACCGATAGCAACCAAGGACATAAAGATCATTATATTGGGCAAGATGTAGGTGAACAAAGCAATTGCAAAACCAATCGCATTGGTTAGAGCTACAAATATCCAAACCTGGTTCTTTGAAACCTGTCCCAAAGGAATAGGCCTTTTCTTCCCATTAGCACGATCAATATCGACATCAAACAAATCATTGAGTACATACATACCAACAATTGTAAGAAATGTTGCTAGCGGCAACAATACAAGCTTGGATACAAATATCCAAACTACAACGTCACCCTCTTGTCCTCTTTGACTTGCATCAAATAGCCCCATTACGAATATTGCAGGGTTAGTGCACAGAATTCCCGTTACAGTAGCAAGTGCAAAAATTATCCCCCATTTCTTGCGTGATTGAAGTAAAATTACTTGCGATAGCAAAAAAGATGAGGAGCATATCTCTTTCTCGACTGCTGGTGCAGTCTTCTTACGCATGGGAGCATTTTGTTTTAACATTCTTGGTTGTATGGTTGTAATAACCGAGTTTTTATCGTCTGTGTTTCGATATTAGGCTACTTTTGTGAGAGAGAGTATTAAAGCCCAGTCAAAAAATCAAGATCTACAGCAACAATTTCAGAAAAATACGTTTACGTATAACAAGATTGTATAACTGAAAAATAAGAGCTTTCCTTTAGAGATCGATTCTTCTATTTCCTCCAATCATGCTATTATAATATAAAATAGATTTAGGGCAGGCTTATTTTGAATAATATGTAGCACCATTCAAATTTAGCCCATTATATAAAATTGTAAAGTTACTTTTCAATGAGTCTCATTCATCTAACCGGAGGTTATATCCTTATACTAAGGCTATAGACTATACCCATCAAGAGCACGTCAAATGGTAGAAAAAGAAGATGCTCAGAAGAAATATACAAATGAGATAGGTTCAAGATTAGACTTTTTGCAAAAAATTCCACTAACAAATACGTTGATAATAGCTATTAGCTTGGCTGGCTTTTTCACATATTATGATTTAACAAATTACGCATACATCTCTCCTGTGTTCAAAACTATTTGGGATATTGGGGATAAAGAGATAGCATTTGGTGCTTCAATGACAATACTTGGGTACGTAGTCGGTTCCTTCTGCATTTCTATAGTATCAGATCAGTTTGGTAGAAAAACCTCACTGGTAGTTTCTATTGTTATTTTAACAATAGGCTCATTTGCAACAGCTTGGTCGCAAAACATGACACAAATGGCTATATTTAGATTGATTACTGGAATTGGAATAGGTGCTGAGATAGCAGTTGTAGCCGTATATATAGCTGAAATTTCGCCCAAATCAAGACGAGGTCGCTACATTTCGATGATAATGATTTTAGGCTGGATAGGCATAACATCGTCAGGACCTATCTCTTTCTTATTAATTGAACAGAACGAGGTTCTTGGCGCTGAAAGTTGGAGATTAGTTGCAGCTTTTGGGGGACTTGTTGCAATTATAATACTGCCTTTTAGGACTAAGCTCCCTGAGTCTCCTCGCTGGCTAGTTGCGAAAGGGAAAATTACAAAAGCAAACGAAGTGCTGGAATCCTTTCATCTTGCACCCTTAGACACACCAATGGTGTCGGCCCATTTATTAAGAAATAATGTAGCCAAAAGTCTTTGGCATAAGGAATCGTTACTGCGGATCATTTTATTGATAGGAGTTTGGTCCTTTATCCTCCTGCCAATCTATGCATCATTGTTGCTTGTTGTTGAATTTGTTAATCAAGGATTGTCATTATCTGAGTCGATATCGATCAATACATTGAGTAGTTTTGGTTTTGTGGCAGGAGGATGCTTGGCAATTATCATTGCAGAAAGGATCGAAAGAAAATTTCAGGTAGCTATCGCCAGCGGTATTATGGGTTTGGCATTTGTGTTACGTGGATTATTAATTTACGACTATTTAGGATTAGCAACTGCAGGCTTTCTTGCGTTTGCTTCTAATGCATGGCTTATCACAAGCCTAATCAGCTATACCACAGAAAATTTTCCGACTGAGATACGCTCTACGGGTACTGGAATTATAGAAGGGAGTGGCAGAGGTCTAGCTTCTATAGGACCAATAGTTTTTGTATTCCTCCAGCCCTTGGGTTTCCTCTATACTATGATAACAATGGCATCGTTTGCTTTTGTAGCAACGATTTTGGTGTTGTTATATGGATCTCGTACTCGTGGTAAATCGTTGGAAGAATTAAACAAGGAATGAGCCACTATTCCTAGAACAGAACTAAGTGACTATCAGTACGCAACCGAATAAAACGCTTAGAAATTACTGCTGTGAAAAACTTTCGTAAAAAAGTTTCCAAAGTTGGGAACTTTTAAATAGCCGTGGATCTGTTGTTGTTTCAGTTACTATCTATATGACTTCTTCCCCAGTGACTCCTGAGCAAGTTTACCAAATTTTATCTGATAGAACATCTGTTAAAATGCTTAAGACAGCTTATTCTGGCCTTAAGTTTTCCTCGAACGACCTAGGAGGCAATTTGAGCAAGAAACGTTTCTATACCAAGCTCAAACGTCTCTGCAGAGCTGGCCTAGTGGAAAAAAATAGGAACTCTGTATACAAGACAACTACGTTTGGTTCTTTGGTGTATAACGGACAGATCAAAATGCTTGATGAATCCTTGGCTAGTTACTGGCCATTGAAGACTATTGATGTCTTAAAGGCTAGACAAGATTTTCCACCCGAGCAAAGAGAATCTATCATAAATCAAGTCATTCAAGGCTGCAATTTAAAGAATTACGTAAATTCCACTCATTTATCAGGTTTTAGTATTGTAAAGGATTTCAACAGTCTTGTTGTAGAAGTCATCAAACTTTTATATAATGCGGAAAAAGAAATTTTCTTTGCCTCACGATATCATGACCCCCATGCTTCATCGAAGATGATTGAAAAGTTTAACCAGGGTCTTACTTTGCATATTTTAGACGGGAATCCAGAACCTATAAGCATTGAAAATAGAATTAACGCAATTTTGAGAACCCCACCTAATAACGAGACATTGCAGCTAGTCAAAAGGATGATAAGGTCTCCGCGTTTTGAAATAAGAAAAGCTGTCGTACCAGCTAGTTTCTTGGTAGTCGATGGTCACCAAGTAATTTATGAATCCATAAACTTTAACAGTCCAGAGCAATTTACTATTGCAATTGCTAATTATGATGACGCTTATTTGGGACAGCAATTTATAAAATACTTTCAATTACTATCAAAAGAATCTAAGTCAATACAATTCGCTGAAAGTATTAAAACGAGTAGTGAATAATATATTGTATCTCTTATCAGATATATACAACGGAAATTCTCCATCACGAGACACTAAAGGTTCATATCGAAATATAATGTGGAGATAATTGTTAGTTGGTATCTTTAGAACAAGTACTAAATTGTATTTCTCCCAAAGACGCTCTAATTATTTTTAGAACAATAGCCGCAGAAAATGGGAACAGTGAAGAGCTCAAGAAGAAGACCAAGCTTACACGAAAGCAATACTATTCAAGAATGTCGAAGTTGGTCGGAGCAGATTTGGTAAATAAGGTAAATGGCAGATACTGCCTAACTGCCTTGGGCGAAGTTGTTTATAACTCCCTTGGCTTGATTGAGAATGGACTTGACGTCTATTGGAAACTAAAGACTATAGACGCACTAAAGGCCGATAAAGGCAGTACCATACCAAGAGCTGAACATAGGAATTTAGTTGATACACTGATAGAGAATGGGCAAATAAAAGAGATTCTAGCAAAAAGACTTTCATTGTAAATTAATTTTATATTCGAGAGCCAGAATAACCAATTGACAGTGTAGTTCCTTCGACCAAATCGCTAAATTTATGGCTTTTTCTCTCCTTCCTAGGGTATACTAAAATATTGTGTAACATAGAAGGCTTTACTTTTGATGAATAAACAATTGTAAGCCAAAGGAATTAACTCTAAAGTGCAATCAAAAAATTTACAATGATAACTAACCTCTGCCATGCATTTGAAAATTCTTTGATCGTCATATACGGAGCAAGTTGGATCGAGATGGCTGCGGTGTAGATGGTTATGAAGATTTGTTAACGTACTTTTCATACATTGGGTGTTCCCGATAGTATATCACCAATTTAATGCAAACAGTTGGCACGTCTTCCTCACGCAAATAGTAATTAGAATAAACCATTGTGGAATCTCCATCTCTTGTGAAATCAGTAATAGTTTCATGTAAACCAGTTTGTTTGTCCTGATCATCTCTGCCATACAAGGCGATTCTAATGCCATCGAGTTGAATTGAAGGAGAGCAATCTAAAAGAATTTGGATTCTTTCATTGTTAAATTCAACGTGTGAGATATCCATCAACAAAGGTGCCAGTATTACAACGAATGGGGAATACGCTCCGGCCCAAAATCCAAGACCAAGCGAACGTGCTACTGCGTCTCTTATATCTTCAAATGGCCTATTTAGATTTTGTAGTTCCGATGTTAAACGTACTTGAACTGCTCTAAGTAAACTAGATGCATTGCCAGATTTGCTCAAAGCGTAGCAAGGATATTCAACTCCAAATGATATTGCAAAGGGATGGGATCGCTGATAAAAGTCATATTTTATTTTGTTTGTTATTAACGCCAAGGAACCCATTATCTGACCTATTCTAATCTCATCTCCTGTAGTAATTTGCTTTAAAAGATCGTTTAATTGATTTATATCACATAGTTGATGTAGCAGGATTAAGTGATCTGTCCTAATGCCGTCAAGCACACTTGTAGCATCTTCCAAAAGTCTGACGTATAAAAACTGAACATTCCATATCTCACTTTCCACAGACCTAAACAAGAGTGCCTTTATTTCAAAATGGTTCCAAAAACTGTGCTGTTGTATTCTTTGTTTAAATTTTTCAATGTTTATCTTATTGCTTGATAGAATGCCTTCCGTATCTTGCATTACCCCCAAGTCTCCCAAGAAAAAAGTCTTGTCGTCAAAAGAAATTTCTCTGGAGAAAAGGTGTCTTTCTGATTGCTTCAATTCTTCATGGAACTCTTTTGTGTAAACTATGAAAGTGTCCATCGTGTTCTGAGAGTTGTGTGTGACCTCATATTTCTTGTATAGCTGAATCAAGTCGTTATTGAAGGATGCACCAGTATGATTTCTTTCCTTTTCAAGTAAGGTATCGTCTTTGTCATTCTTGAGTTCATTTACATCAATTGCTATTCCCATAGGAATAGAGCCGAAGTCTTTATGTGGAATTCTTATTGTCGACAAACTTCTTACATCATTAAATACAGACTTGAGATCCTTAGCAATAACTGTATAACCTCCCTTCCTAGAGATGACGTTGCGATTTTCTTTTTTAATTTGTTCTATTATCTCGTCTATAGGACGTGAGAGGCAAGATTCGCCAATGAATTCTTCGTCAAAACCACTTTTCTGTGCCAGTTCTCTACGCAATCTGTCCGATCCTAAAATATCGGCAAAAATGAAGTATGTTTTCAGATTTATGTCGCAAGATAATAATACATCGGGGTTTATATTGTTATGAGCCGGTTTCAATTTCAGATGTTAGAGTTTCCTTTAATAAGGTAGCATAAACAATAAATTGAAGGGATCATAGTATGCTTGCACTCACAAAAAGAAGTACGGAGATTCTATTGATAGATTTTTCCTAGACTGCTTCTTGTGCA